>NZ_NWSZ01000035.1:0-65335 GCF_002531885.1 Rhizobium sp. L9
TGGCTTGAAGCGAACGGACCGTCGATTACGAACCCCACTCAAGCTCCTTCTGGCTTTGGAAGCGTCCTGGAGCAAAGGATAGCACGGAGCCTTAAAATTGATATCCAGCGATCATGGACGCCAGGGGGACTATCCATTCAGCTTTTGCTTCCGCGCCTCGCGATCATGTAATGTGTGGACCGATGCTTGGGCCATGACCAATACTGAACGCCCGTGTCCTAAATTATGTATTTGTCAATAGCATAGTTTATTGCCAAAAAGATAATATTAGGCAAGCTATTTGCGCGACGCACAAGTGGCGCATCAAAACACCCCTACCTTTCTGCCCCGCTTCCGCGCGGGGCTTTCTCTCCCACGACCATGCGCTAGTCGTGAACTTTGTTGCGTTACTGCGTTTACAGCTATCTGGATCCGATCTTCGCCGTACGCACGCCTTGGCCCCCGCTTCGACGGGGCCCTCTTTTGTCTGGCATCGTACGGGAACAGTAGAGAAAGAATTAGGTTAGCTCACTGGACCGCGCGAGGAAGGTTCTCGCGACGTGCCCGTCCTCTTAGAGACCCAAACCAGAGTTGGGCCGTGCGAAGGTAATTCCCAGTTCTCTCGGAGGTGCTTCGCACGGCCGAATGCCGCATGATGGCCGATGGCGGCATTATCCAGTTTCTCACTTCAAACGAAGCGACCTCAAGTTTGTTGAAGGATACCGGCCTCCTTTGCCGCAGCCTCAAACGCAGATCGCGCTTCCGTATCGGGAACAACGCCATGCGCCGCGTCCAGGCATACCTTCCACGCTGTCGCATAGCTCGCGTTTTTCTTGTCGGGCCAGTATTTCTTCAAGAATGCGACCGCCTCTCTAGCGTTCCTGATGACGTGAACACGATCATCTATCTTCAATTGGACGTTCGCGTCCCAGATGCTGATCATGGCGTCCTCCGTGGGCAGGCTCCTACAACGTATATTAGGAAAGTCTGTTCCAAGCGGACGATCCTACCGAAAATTTTAAGGGCGTCATGATCCCTTCTTTCCCACATCACAACTGGCCTCGTCTCGGCGGGGCCCCTTTTTTTTGGTCAGCCGTCGCTATTTTCGGGTCGCCCACGCCATTGCCACCGTGCCGAACTTTGTAAGGATGAAGGTGTGCGCCGACGCCCCTATTTCGAGAATACCTGACCCTCCAAGACCCATCAGCTTCCACCTATCCCCCTTCTTTTGTCCGCCAGCGTACGGGAACTGCAGGCAGAGAACTAGATTAGCTCACCGGATCGCGGGAGGAGGGTCACTGCGCAGCGACCAGGCCGAGAGTCTGTTTACCCGTTTCGGGCCTTCCTCGATCGAACTCGATTTGCTGATGGCAGCCAAGCGCCGCGCGCCTGTTCTGCCGGACAGAATTGCCGAATAACGCCTTTCACGAACGGAATCGATAGATGAGCGACAGACGCCATGAGTGGATCAGCAAACGGGCCTATGCGATCTGGGAAGAACAGGGCCGCCCTGACGGCCGGGACAGCGAACATTGGCGCCAGGCAGTCGCCGAGCGGGACGCGCTGGAACGCACGCAGGCCTCCGTCGACGGACGTGAAGTGCTGGTGAAGTTCCGCCCGAAGCCGCAACGGCCGGGCCTGCCACGCGACGGCTGGCTCACCCCGCCCGCCAAGGCCGGCTGATCCAACGGCCAGCGGCTTGCCTCTGGTCTCAGATACATTGATCAGCCGCTTTGTTGGCAGCGGAATGCCTTCCTCTTTGCAATCCGCCCACTAAGAGTCGGGTCGTGCAGCAATTCCCAGTGAAGTGCTCTCCAAGCATGTCTCCGTGCGGTCCGACACTTTCGATGTTTCTCAGGCGTTGTTTTTCGCCAGTGACGCAATGATGGCATCGAGCCTTCGGGTGGTCTCCTTCGAAGTCTCACGGTGCTCTTCGCGAAGATCCTTGATACTGGATTCCAGGCGATGGACACCGCCGTCGAGATCGGAGTGGCGGACGTACTCGTCGCGGATCCTGTTCAGTCGTCCCGCCCCTCGCCTCCAGAGTCATCGGCGCCATCAGGAGGCGCCAAACAGTCGGCGGGTCGGCGCGACAGTTACCCTCGGCACGGAAGCAACTGCGGCCGACATCGTAACGGCGGTCAGCAGCGTCTTGCCTTCAACAACCAAGCTTTCAAAATCCGGCATCGCACACCAAAGCAATCACTGGCGTCGTAAGCTATCACATCGGAGCGGCAGCAATCGGAGCCCTCCGGCGTTGAAATCGTCGCGCGAGTTGCACCACGTTCAAGGCGTACTGGCCTGAGCTGGACGTTACGACAAGGCGCTGAACTCAGTCGCTGGTGTATGGCAGCGGCGATCGATTCTTCGACCGTCGCCGCGTTTTTCTGCGTCGAACGATCGTACTCAGCGTCGGGGCTCAATGGTCGCTTCGCCGAACATGACGCCGCGAGTCAGTGGCTTGGCGAGGAAATCATGCGGGAAGCCGAGAACGATGGCGCTGGCTTCGGCGAGGCGAGTGCGATGCTCATCAGACAATACGACATCGAGCGCACCGAGATTGTCTTCAAGCTGGGCTATTGTCTTCACACCCATGATCGGCGAAGTCACGGCAGGGTTGGTAAGCGTCCAGGCGATCGCTACCTGCGCCGGCGACTTGCCGATTTCGGCCGCAACCTGCTTTACGACATCGGCGATGACGAGGCTGCGCTCGGTCAGCGAGCCGTTGCCGGCAGCCACATTCTTGCGGGTGCCGACCGCACTTGCGGTGCCGGCACCGATGTCGAGATCGGCGCGGGTATATTTGCCGGTCAGAATGCCCATGCCGAGCGGTGACCAGGGGATGACGCCGAGGCCGAGCTCACGCGCCATCGGGATCAGCTCACGCTCAACCGTACGCTCGATAAGGCTGTATTCGATCTGCAGTGCTACCAGCGGCGCCCAGCCGCGCAGGTCGGCCAGTGTCTGCATACGAGCCACCTGCCAGGCCGGCGTATCGGAAATGCCAGCATAGACGATCTTGCCGGCACGGACGAGATCGTCCATCCCCCTCATGACCTCCTCGACGGAGGTCGTGAAATCCCAGGCGTGCAGGTAGAAGAGATCGATATAGTCGGTGTTCAGCCGCTTCAGGCTGTCTTCCACAGAGCGGATCATGCTGCGGCGGTGATTGCCGCCGGAGTTCGGATCCTTCGGGCGCGAGGTGATAGTATATTTGGTGGCGATGACAAGCTCGTCCCGCCTGCCTTCGGCAAAGCGACCGACGAGTCTTTCCGAGGTGCCGCCTGTATACTGGTTGGCAGTATCGATGAAATTACCGCCGCGATCGACATAGGCGTCGAACATGCGACGCGACTCCTGCTCATCGGCGCCCCAGCCCCAATCGGTTCCAAAGGTCATGGCGCCGAGCGAGAGCGGCGAGACGCGCAGGCCGGAACGGCCGAGGAGACGATAGCGGTCAAGGGACAATGTGTTGGTTGTTTCATCTGACATCGGATAAATCTCCTGTGTTGCAGCCAGAAGATGCGCCTTGCCGATACTGATAACAATGCTACATTATCGACATGACTTCTTTAGCAAAGAGAACATAATGCGCGGCAGCGATTATGCGGAACTCAGGGCTTTGGTGGCAGTTGCCGAACATGGCAACTTTGCCCGCGCGGCTGCCCGGCTCGGCATGTCGGCCTCCGCACTCAGCCAGACGATCCGCACACTCGAAGAACGAATGGGAATCCGTCTGCTCAACCGCACGACACGCAGCGTGGCGCCGAGCGAGGCTGGCCAGCGATTGCTTGCCGGACTAGTGCCCGCGCTTGCCGATCTCGACCGGGCGGTGGCGGATGTTGCGGCGCTGCGCGATAAGCCAGCCGGTCTCCTGCGCATCACCGCACCGCGGGTCGCGATCGTCCACACGCTGGCGCCGTTGATTGCTCCCTTCAATGCAGCCTATCCCGATATCATCATGGACATTATCGTGGATGACAAACTTACCGATATTGTCGCCGGTCGTTTCGATGCCGGCATCCGACTAGGCGAGATGGTGGAAAAGGATATGGTAAGCGTAAAGCTCGGCGGTGAGATGCGGCTCGTCGTCATCGCCTCGCCGGGCTACGTCGCGCGCCACGGCATGCCACAAACGCCGCGCGACCTGCGCGACCACTCTTGCATCGCTTCCCGGTGGCCGACGGATGGCAGCCTCTATCTCTGGGAATTCGAACGCGGCGACGAGAAGCTCGAAGTGGCCGTCTCGGGGCCGCTCAGCACTACCGACAACGACCTGATGCTGCGGGCCGTGCTGGATGGTGTCGGGATAGCTTATCTCTTCGATCATCACGTGGCGGAACATCTCGCCGCGGGCCGGCTGGTCAGCATGCTTGACGATTGGACACCCCCCTTCCCCGGCTTCCACCTCTATTATCCCAGCCGGCGTCAGATGCCGCCGCCGCTGCGTGCCTTCGTGGATTTTGCCCGCGGCAACTCGCTCAGACTGCCTTCAGAGGCACAAGTCAGTCAGGAATAGCTGGCTGGGGGACCTATTTCCTTTTTCGATCAGTGTTACCGGATGAGGCGAGACCAGACCACAAATTGCCACTTCGCTTCCGCTCGTGCGCCGCAATCCGCTCTGTATTTTCTTTACCAGAACGGCCCTGGTCCTCTCTGAACTGTATGGATTGGTTACAAACGCAACTACAAAAGTCCAAGCACCCTCCCCGGTAGGAGTTCCTCAATCCGGCTTGATTGTGACAGTAGACGATCGCGCCATGCTGGTCAGATCGGATTATCTCGGGCGAAGGTCGCCGCTTGATTCTTGTCATGACGCCGGAGGTATCAACGCGGGATAGGCGTAGATTTTGTCACCAAATGGTGCTATTTAAAACATCAGTACAAGGATAATAGACGATGCGATCGACTATCAATCTCGACGATAATCTTATGGAAAGAGCCAAGTCCCTGACCGGCACAAAAGAAACCGCCGCTCTCGTCCGCCAGGCGTTGGAGACGCTTATCCGAGTAGAGTCCGGAAAACGCCTGATCGCGCTCGGTGGAACTATGCCCGATGCGGAGGCAGCTCCACGTCGCCGGAGCGCGGCGGCCAAGTGATACTGGCAGACACTTCTATATGGATCGATCATTTTCGCCAAGTTGATGCGGAGCTTCGGACGATCATTGAGCACGATCGTCTACTCTGCCATCCGGCTGTGGTCGGCGAACTGGCACTTGGCAGCCTTCGAGATCGCGAGCGTGTGATTACACTTCTGGCAGCCCAGCGCCAAGCGTTCGTCGCAACGCACGACGAAGTGATGACAATGATCGACCGTCACGGCATCTTCAGTATGGGCATCGGCTATACCGATGCCCACTTGCTCGCCTCGATACTGCTTGATCGGCGAGCGGCATTATGGACCAAGGACAAGCGTCTGCAGGCGGCGGCCGAAAAGGCAGGCGCTTCATTGCATAAGCCCGCCCATCCCCGCAACTAAACACCAAAATAGTCCGACTTTTCGGATTGTCCGGTCTCTGTCGCCTTGATGAGAGCAGAACCAAACCGGTCATTAGCATCTGCTTGCAGTTGATGGCATAAACATATCTCTCAGCCGAAGCCCCGGCGCCGACCGTTCGCGAGAATCCGGGCTGCCCAGAGAGCCGTGCGCAAACTCGTCGCCGCCGCGACCGGTCGGCGGCCGGAACTCACTGTCGCGCCCGGCAGGAGATCGAGGAGCTGCTGAGCGACGAGGTGTTCCAGGCCGGCTTCCTGCTAGATCCTGCCATTGATCATGATGGCGCCGAGCACCACCCTGCGCGAGCAGATGTTCGAACCGACCTGACGCCACGCTTCAGCGCCGGCGAGCCAGCCAAGGCACGGCGATGCAAACTGTCCTATCGATCGAATAACTCTCAAGAAGGTATCAGCGGTGGCCGGAATAAAACTCCAACAGCATCTGCAGCTTAAGATCGATGATCATGTGCCCCGGGAAGGTTCGCGCGATAGAGCCGCTGTTGACGATTGAGGAGCATCGAATCGCCGAATTCATGCGCACGGTAGCGGCATCCCGCGAGAGCTGCGGAGGCGCTGGTGAGCAGGCCATCGTCGGCAAAGGCGCGCAACAACTCGAAATGGCTTTCGCCGGGCTGGTGGACACCAGTGAGAACCGCATCGACGACGCGGAGCGGAGTGCCACGGCCGATGCGCCCTGTCGCAATACCATCTCCGGCACGCAGGCTGCCATCGGTCTCGGCGGCTGCTTCAAGTGCGCGCACGACGCTGGTGCCAATCGCGATGATGCGGCTGCCTCTGAGCTGCGCCCGCGCTACCTGCCCCACGGTGCATTCAGGGATGTGGTAAGGCTCGTCAAAGGGAAGGCGCGAGTCGAGTGCGGGATCGCCGGTGGAAGAAATGCCCGCGGCATGCGTGAGTGTTGCAAAACCGATCTCGCGACGACGCCAAGCTTGCAGTGTGCGCCAGTCGAGCGCGAAGGAAGCCGATGGCGCCTCGAACGCGACCGGCCGGGCGGCAATTCTCGTCCAAACATCCCATAGTGCCAACGGCTCGGGAACATGCGCGTATTGGATCGGCCTGCCATGCTGCGCCAGGCCTGCAAACATGGCTGCTCGGGTGCCCTGGAAGCTGAGCTCGACAAGACGAGGATGGTCGAGAACGCGCTCGACATTGGCTTCAAGTGAGCCGAGCTGGAGGCGATCGCCTGATGACAGCGCAGGCGGCGGCAGCCGATCTTCCGTGCGGGTGCGATGATCGCCAGAGCCGAAGGCAATTGCCACGAAGCGGACTGGAGCGGAAGCTGACAGCCAGCCGGCTAAGCGGATCTCGATCGCCCTTCCGCATTGGAGATGCGTGCCGTGTAGGCTGGCAGGCAAGGTCGCGGCGTCGTTGGCGACAACCAGATCGCCAGGATCGAATAACGTGCCGAGGTGAGCCCGCGGCAGGTCGCGCATCGAGCCGTCCGCCCCAACGACGAACAGCCTGGCCGATTGCCGATCGAGGTGATCAGCGGCGATCACGACCGGGCTCCAGCGGTAAGCGCAGCGTGAGCCGACAACGCCTCAATCATCGTTTCGAGAATCTCGGCAGCGGCCAGTTCCGGGTCTTTCAAGCTCGAAGGATCGGCGTCCGGGAGCGCCAACGCGTGCAGCGGGGTGTCCATATCGCCAGGGTCGAGCGCAAGGAACCTTATTCCATCTGGCTTCGACTCTTCGTCCCAAATTGCCGTCAGATGGGCAAGCGCTGCCTTGCTCGCGCCGTATGCGCCCCAGCCGGGATAGGCGTTGACCGCCGCGTCGCTGGAGATGTTGATCACCAGCGCGCCGCGGCCCTCGCGCGCGGACGCGGCGAGCGCACCGAACAGGGCTTTCGTCAGCCGGAAGACGCCGAGAAGGTTGACAGCGAGCGCCGCCTCCAGCTCCTCGCACTCCGTGTCGGCAAGAAGCGCCAGAGGCACAGGACCGAGGTTCGATGCATTGTTGATCAGGACGTCGACCCCGCCAAGATTGGCACTGATCTGCATCGCGATCGGATAGATATCTTCCTTCTTGCCGATGTCGGCGACAATGCCATGCGCGCCCGTCTCGGCTGCGACGCGCTCGACATTCGCGGCGGTGCGGGCGACGAAGGCAATGCTCGCACCCTTCTCAGCAAGCTGCCGCACAAGCGCCAGCCCGAGGCCGGAAGTGCCGCCGGTGATCCCTACGCGAAGTCCTTGAAGATCGATATTCGCCTGCATTGCGGTGCTCCTTCAATGGGTACGCGTAACTGCTACAAGTTCAAGTGAACTTGAAGTCAAGAGAGCTTCGTGCTTTTATTTATGCATGGATCCGATGCTGACCATCACCGACGTGTCGCGACGCAGCGGCGTTGCCTCATCAGCTCTGCGCTTCTATGAGGAGCGTGGGTTGATCGCATCCGAGCGCGCCGGCTCGGGACACCGACGCTACCACCGGTCTGCATTGCGGCGGATCGCTTTCATCGTCTTTGCACAGCGGATCGGGCTGACGCTGGAGGAGATCGGCGCCGAGCTCGCTAAGCTGCCGGCCGATCGCGTACCGTCACGTCGGGATTGGTCGCGGCTGTCGAGCGCGTGGGCAAAGCGTATCGACCAGCGCATAGCCGAGTTACAGCGCCTACGGTCCGGTCTTGGCGAATGCATCGGTTGCGGCTGCCTGTCGATCGACCGATGTCGCTTGGCGAACCCTGCCGACGTGGCAGGGCGCAAAGGGCCGGGAGCGAGGTATTGGCTGGGTTGAATGAGCCTCCAATGGTATGCCGAACGATCTTACGATCTTGCCGGTTATTTAATGTGTCACGTCCCGACTTCACCTCCACAATGAAGATTGGCTTACGATTCGGCGACTCGGCTCCGGGCCACTGCCGCCGAAGGAGGTGAGAATGACGGAAAGCAAATTCCTGACCCCGGACTTCAGCAAATCTCTGCTTTTTCATTTGTCCGTCCTTCAAGAGGCCGGACTCTAACCCAATCTCGAGGAAATTACCCGTGGCAGGTCAACGGCGATCGAATTGGCGACTCGACTCCTCCAGAACTGGGCGTGGAATGAGGTGATCAGCTCAACGTATGAGCTGCAAGATCGGCTTTAACCCTGTCTATGGAGCGGCAAGGACACGCCGCTTGCCAAAGACGCTGTTCGACCGTTCAATCGCATCGAGGCAAGATGAGCGACATTTGGCGAAAGCCATGTCGCGCGAAAAGGCCGACGCCCTCGCATACCTCTAAGGTGTAGACCTTGCTTGTTGCTCCTTTCGATTAGCTATTCCACGGAGCGGGCAATCGGTCTTGGCAGATCTCCGGAGATAGCTGGATATTTGGGATCGCGCCCGACCGTCAGAATTCAGCTTTGGAGAACAATTCGACGATCCAGTCGAGGAAGACGCGCACCCGCGGCGAAAGCTGGCGGTTCTGCGGATAGAGCGCGGTAAGCGGTGTCGGCGGAGGAAGATAGTCGGCAAGGACCTCGACCAGCGTCCCTTCGTCCAGATCCCGCTGGAGGCGGTAACGCGGCGCCTGAATGAGGCCGAAGCCGAGGCGGGCGAGATCGGTCATGGTGTCGGAGTTGTTGACCGTCAGCCGGAACGGCAAGGATATGAAACGGACAGTGTTGCCGACCGTGAACTCGAGAGGCATGATCTGCCCGGTACGGGAGGATATGAAACCAACGGCGCGATGCCCCTCCATCGCGTCTGGGGAGCGTGGCATTCCGTGCCTTGATATATAGGCCGGGCTGGCACAGGTGATTTCAGCGATCATCCCGAGGCGACGCATGATCAGGCCGCTATCTGAAATCTCTCCGGCGCGGATGACGCAGTCGATACCTTCCCTGACGAGATCTACCAGCCGGTCGCCCTGCCCGATCTGAAGGTCCAGCAGAGGATACCGATCGAGGAACTCATTGAGTCGCGGCAACAGGAATGTGCGTGTCAGCAAAGGATGCGCGTCGACGCGCAGCAGGCCGCGTGGTTGCATGTCACGGAAGACGTTTTCCGCCTCGTCCACCTCCGCGAGGATCGCCACACATCGGCTGTAGAAGGCCGCGCCGTCCAGTGTCGGCGCGACATGCCGGGTCGTTCGCTCAAGAAGGCGAACGCCGAGATCGCCTTCTAGCTTTTTAATCGCCTCGGTGGCCGTGGAACGGGCAAGCCCAAGGTCGGACGCCGCCGCGGCGAAGCTACGGCGCTCAACGACCCGCATAAAGAGCTGCATGCGGTCAAGCCGATCCATGCCTTTATTCACCACAGACGAATTCTCATGTCAAATGTTGGTGGATTGTTCTCCCGGGACACCATCGATATCTCCTGTTCCGTCATAAGGAGAAGGTTACAATGAGCATCGAAGGGCAGCGCGTCGCTATCGTCACCGGCGCATCGAAAGGGATCGGCCGAGCCATTGCGCTTCGGCTGGCGCAAGACGGCATCGCCGTCGTGGTGAATTACGCAAAGAGCCGTCAGGCGGCTGATGCGGTCGTCGCGGACATTGAATCGGGCGGCGGGAAGGCTCTCGCAGTGCAGGCTGACATAAGCGGTCCGGCCGCAGCTGCCGATCTGTTCAGCGCGGCCGACGAGCGCTTCGGCGGGACCGACATACTGGTCAACAATGCCGGCATCATAAAGCTGGCTCCGATTGCCGATATGGACGACGCGAGTTTCGAGCAGCAGATCGCCACAAACTTCACAGGGACATTCCGCGCCGTTCGCGAAGCAGCCCGTCGGCTCCGCGATGGTGGGCGCATCATCAATTTTTCTTCAAGCGTCGTCGGCGCTTACGGGCCGACTTACGGCGTCTATGCGGCAAGCAAAGCCGCCGTCGAGGCGATCACGCACGTCGCCGCGAAGGAACTCGGCCGGCGCGGCATTACCGTCAATGCGGTGGCGCCCGGTCCCGTCGAGACCGAACTGTTCATGTCCGGCAAGCCCGACGAGCTGGTCCAGAGAATCGTTGGTACCATTCCGCTCGGGCGCCTGGGCCAACCGGATGACATTGCCTCAGTCGTTTCCTTCCTGGCCGGCCCGGAAGGCGGTTGGGTGAACGGTCAGGTGTTACGCGCCAATGGCGGCATGATCTGAAGCAGAACCCACAAGAAAGGAGATTCCAATGCCATTCGTTAACATAAAGACACCTGAGGGCGCGCTTAGCCGCTCCCAGAAGGAAGAAATCGTGCACCGCGCCACCGACATGCTGGTGGAGTACTTCTCCGAGGCGGCACGGCCACACACAATGGTGCTGATCGAGGAAGTGAAGGACGGCGGATACGGGCGTGCCGACGAGATTTTCATCCTTCCGGATGCCTATCGCGTCAAAGAAGACGGTTGATCCCGGAGTGCTCGGAGCTGGTGCGGAGGTTCCGCACCAGCTTGCATAACCACGGCAGAGGACGCCGGTCTGACGGTGCTAGAAGCGTGACCTGCCACGGCAATTTCCTGCAACGGGCGGCCGTCAGGATTTATGAGGGGATGATCGCACCGGGGACACGGTGGGGGCAATCTGGCGGGCGGATTGGCTACTCTTGCAGGTTGCTCAGCAGGTTTCGACTGCCTCATGTTCTTATTGGTATGGTCCGCGACGAAGGAACAAACACAAGGCCCGGGGAGTTAATGCGGTAGTCGGGCGTAAGCGTAATCGGAGCGTGGCGCTCTCCTCATCCCTCGGGTGTCCGAGGTTGCTTCCAGCTTTCGAGCTGTGACGCGGGGTTCGAATCCCTGCCCCGACAGCCATATCCGCTCAATCGAACAAAGCCTGCGATTTCTCGTCAGGATACCTGACCTATAGCACTCCTTCGCTCAGGGGTGCCTGATCACCTCGCCATCGAGGCACTAACCTGCGGGTACAAGCTAGCTAAGCCTACGATCACTCGAAACAAAGATAGCTGAAATCATGCAGCCTCTCCACCAGTGATGGATGCTTCCCTCCGGCCACAGTGCTTTCACCCTCGCACCCTCTCCTCGTGAGTGTTTCTGTCATCCAATGCATAGTTCGGCACGACCCGGTTCGAAAACTTTTCATTTAGACCGAAGAAGGCCTCTATGTGCAAATGGTCGTCGTCCGCCAATCGCACGGCGACAGAATGCGTCTTTCGAGTATCGAAGGAGAGCTTCTTTCGATGGCGCTGGGATCGTTTTCCTCACAAGACGCCAGGATGCTGCCTGTCTCGAGGTCCAAACGACTCGTTTGCGCGGCGCAACTTAGCCCAGCGGTCGTATCAGCCGCCTTGCGGGCGGACACGACGCCTCATGAAATTCGATGCGTTGAAGAGTTTGAAGGACTTCACGGCGCGTCGAACCCATCTCGTTGATCCTCATTAGCCAAGGAACCGTCGCGGCGCCCCGATTCATCGTTTCAAGCCAACTCGGCTAATGGAAAAGGATTACGGAACGCGGCGCATCAGTTCAAGTTCTACATCTGATGATCGCGCCGCATCCAAGAGGATGCGAGCTAGTACTAAACGTCAAATCTTTGCTCATTGGAGGAGGCTTTCCGATGAAGATCGCCCAGATCGCACCCCTTGCTGAAAGCGTCCCACCGAAGCTTTACGGCGGAACGGAGCGCATCGTCTCTTATCTGACAGACGAGCTGGTCCGTCAGGGCCACCAGGTCGCGCTTTTCGCCAGCGGCGACTCTGTTACTGACGCCAAACTGGTAGCGTGCTCGCGCATCGCCCTGCGTCTCAATCCTGCAGTCAGGGACCACGTGCCGCACCATATTGTCATGCTGGAGGAGGTTCGCCGCCGGGCACACGAATTCGATGTCCTACACTTCCACATTGATCTGCTGCATTTCCCATTGATTATGGACTTCGCAGACCGAACCGTGACGACGCTGCACGGACGGTTGGATCTACCGGACCTTCGAACATTCTACCAAGCCTTCCCGGACATACCGCTGGTGTCGATCTCAAACAATCAGCGACAGCCCATGCCGCCGGTCAACTGGGCCGGCACCGTTTACCATGGGCTCTCGGACGAGATTCTACCCTTCACCGCGAAGCCGAAAGGAAACTATCTTGCTTTCCTCGGGCGCATCTCGCCGGAGAAGCGACCCGATCGAGCCATCGAGATCGCTGCTAAAGCAGGGATCCCCCTGAAGATCGCGGCGAAGATCGACAATGTCGACAAGCATTACTGGGAAACCGTGATCGAGCCTCTGGTGAAGAGCCATCAAAACGTGGAGTTCGTCGGAGAGATCAACGAACATCAAAAGGCAGAGTTTCTCGGCAATGCCGGTGCATTGCTGTTCCCGATCGACTGGCCAGAACCCTTCGGAGTGGTGATGATCGAGTCTATGGCATGCGGCACCCCAGTCATTGCGTTCGGCTGCGGTTCCGTGCCGGAAGTGATTGACGCCGGTGTCTCCGGCATAATCGTCGATACAGTCACCGAAGCCGTGGAAAACATCGACCGAGCGCTGCGCCTGGACCGCCGCAGAGTTCGCGCAACGTTCGAAAAGCGCTTTTCTGCAGAGCGCATGGCGCGCGATTATCTCGATATCTACCGAACTCTGCCAGGTGTACGTACCCATGGTGCACGCATGCGCCGTGCCACCAGGGCTGCTCTCGGGGTGCAGACCGCTGCGTGATGGCGAAGAGAGGTAGGTGTCATTCGAATACGCGGGCAATGCCCCGGTCGTCTTCTTTAATCCGGAGGAGGTCGTTGCTGTGGGAGCTCGCCAGCTGGCGCGACCTTTCTCGTATATATCTTGGGGACAAGGGGTGCTCGTCGTCAGACGATCAAAGACCGGTAAGATTGAAGGGGGCGTGGGGTCGGTGGTCCGGTTCTACGATCGAACATCGATAAGTAGGCTCAACAAACTGTCCTCATCCTTCACGCCGTGCTGATAGGACTGAATGATCCGAGAGGCTAGGTCCTGGCGCTGCGGGTCCGAGGTGATCTTCTTCACCGATACGACGTGATCGAAGACCCGCTGGCAAAGGGCCACTTCGGCTTCATTCAATGCGCTCTGGGTTTGGAATACTTGGGACAGGATCATAACGCCTCACTCTCCTATGCTGAAGGCAGGGCGGGAACGCGATGGATCTGGCAGGTGTCTTGAGGCGTCGAGCCGTGCGGAGCGTCGCTTGGGAGCTGACCGGTAAATTGACTCCGCACGGCCCAACAGTGGACCGTAAGAGGAAGGCATTACGCGAACTGGAACCAACTGGCTTTCTCCCGCGATCCGGTGAGTCAACCTCATTGTCCCAATGTGGTTCCGGTACGATGCCGGACACAAAAAAGCCCCGCCGAAACGGGGCAAGTCTTGACAACACGGATCGCACAGGAGGAACACCCGTGCTTTCCTGTTACTTCAACGAAGAGGGACTGGCTAGGTTCCGCTACGGCGTTGGAGATAGTTGACCTCAGCTTGGCAACGAAGGTGTTATTTGCTTCGCCAGGGAGGTTCTGACTGGATACACAGCAACATTGCTAAAACCTCCCTGGCGTCCTCTCGACAAGGATGAAGAAAATCTAGTTTGAATCTTACCGAGAAAAAGACGGACTAAAGTCTGGCTATAGAGAGCGGCGGTTTGTAGTTGGTTTAAGTAGATACCAGACAAAAAAGCCCCGCATTCTCGCGGGGTGAGCACATGGGGTTATTTTGTAGGCATTGCGCACTTAGGCGCCGTGCAACAATGTTGCTCGAAATTCTCTATAATGACAATAAGTAATACTTTATCATTTAGAGCTACAGAACACTCTGTAAAAAAATGTGATTGTGTCGCGCTAATCTGAAGCAAGAATCAACTGGGAGCCAAAAGAATATCTCCTATTATACATGCGGCCGCCCAGCGATTAATGCTTACCCCAAGCAAACGCATCTCCTGTGCGCTGGGCGGCACCTCCTGTAAAGTGAACGCGGGTGACTGACATTTGAGCCATATCAACGTTCATCGGAGGTTCATTCGGCGGGTGTAACCGTTTGCAGTATATGGCCAACGTACCAAGGAGCGTGTCATGGTTTTCGTTGCATCGACCAAGTCATATCGCATCTCTCACAAACTTCTTCTTTCCGCTGCCGGCTCTCTTGTGGCTGCTTTCATGATGTCGTCGCCGGCACATGCGCTGACGATGAAGGAATGCAGTACAAAATATCAGGCGGCCAAAGCCGACGGCTCTGCCAAAGACATGAAATGGAACGATTTCCGCGCGAAATTCTGTGGCGCGGACGCTGCCGCCGCTGACAAAGAAGACGAATCGGATGTCGCAAAAACAACCGAGAAAGAGCCGGAAAAGCCTACGACTGCGGCCCCAAAAAGCGTGAAGTTCCCGAAGGCAGTCGACAAGAAATACTCGAGCGAAACGCCTGCCAAAGGACGGTTGCACACCTGCGTCGATGCTTATCACGCCGCCAAGGAAGCGGGCACGCTCGGCGATCTGAAATGGATCCAGAAAGGTGGCGGCTATTGGAGCCTCTGCAATTCCAGTATTAAAAGCGCAGGCTGAATGAAGCGGCGCGATATTTCAAAGAAAGAGGGCCGCTATGCAGGCGGCCTTTCACATCCAGGCAATCTCCCCATTACGATTTCGATTTCCGCCAGCCGGCGGCCCACGCTTCGAATTCCGAGCAGAACCACCGTTCGCCATACTGGGGACTGATTTTGGTCTGCTCGTAGTGTTTCTGCCCCGGCACGTGGAAGATGCGCTCGCCCGTGTCAATGGAGATGTTGCCCTTGATCCTGCAGGAAAGTCCAGAGCCGCCAGAAGCGCTCCATGAGGCCAGCATGTCGCTCGCGGTCCAGCCGCCGGCCGCACCAAACGCGACGGTGCCGATGACCAACCCTGGCGCCCTTAGCAGCAAGGATTTCTTCTGCGGAACGTGATAACCCTGACGCATGCCCCATCTCCGCCATTTCGCGCGATGATTGTAACAGCGCTAGGCTACGCCGAATATTTATCCAAAAGGCTTATCTGAGACGGCCCCGGAGGACGCTCGCGGACGCCGACCGCAGAGGCGGAATCAGCGTGGGCGCGGAAAAAGCCGCTGGCCGTTGGATCAGCCGGCCTTGGCGGTTGGAGTGAGCCAGCCGTCGCGTGGCAGTTCCGGCCGTTGCGGCTTCGGACGGAACTTCACCAGCACTTCGCGTCCGTCAACGGAGGCCTGCGTGCGTTCCAGCGCGTCCCGCTCGGCGACTGCCTGGCGCCAATGTTCGCCGTTCCGGCCGTTAGGGCGGCCCTGTTCTTCCCAGATCGCATAGGCCCGTTTGCTGATCCACTCATGGCGTCTGTCGCTCATCCATCGATTCCGTTCGTGAAAGGCGTTATTCGGCAATTCTGTCCGGCAGAACAGGCGCGCGGCGCTTGGCTGCCCTCAGCGATCGAGGAAGGCCCGAAACTGGTGAACAGACTCTCGGCCTGGTCGCTGCGCAGTGACCCTCCTCCCGCGATCCGGTGAGGTAACCTGGTTCTGTCGCGGCAGTTCCTGTACGATGCCGAACCAAGAGGAGCTCCGCAGCCTAGCGAAAAAAAGCCCCGCATTATAGCGGGGCGTGTAGGAAGCGGACGTGCCAAATGACGCATGGCGCGTCCGCGCGCAAAGAAAGGAAAGTTCCAGTCATCGAACAATGTGAGACATCGAAAGTTCCCGGCTTCGTTAGCTTCGCACCTAAAAAAAGCCCGCGCGAGCGGGGGCCAAAGAAGCAGGGTCTATCACTGGGGGGACAAACAACCCCATTAGCATGACATGGGTTTCGAGAGGGTCAATTAGCCTTAACTCGCTAATCTTGTTGGGTACCCAGTTTGCCTTCTCGCACCAGTCGTTCCGCTGTTTCGGGTGCCATGTCCGGGCGAAGCCTTCCCTGAGCAGCTTCTTCCCGATCTCTTCCCCATTCGTTCGATAGATGTTTGACGAGCGGCCGGTGCGATGGCGTATGGTCCACCGCGCCGCTGAACATCACGCGCAAGCCTTTTTCAGTCAAAAGCTCTCTCAGCGTGCCCTTGGCGATCAGCGCCAGCTTCCGTTCCTTGAGGCACTTCGTATGGCTCCCGATTGCCGGCGTGTCGATGCCGCTGACGAACGGAACACCTTCGCCCAGCAAGCCGTCGACGGCCGTCAAGGCACAGATGATCAAACCAGCGATCATGCCATCTCGCTCGATGGGTCTTTGCGCCTTTCCATGCGGCGAAACAATCCTTGCAATTCAGGCTCATTCACCAGAGCGGCAGCTTCCGCGGCCGGAGCCAGGTGAGGGGTCTTTGTATTTCGGAAATCGCTTCTTGGCGCCGCGTGCCTCGAGCAGATGCACTTCCACGAATGCAGGGATCTTCCGCCCGTCGTCGAGCGCCTTGACGTAAACGAAGTGACCAAAGGCCCGCTTCTTAGCTCGTCCGTTTGACCCCTGCTTCTTCCCACCCTTCTCTTTCCGCCATCTCAGGCGGAGCGAGGCCTTTGATCGGCTATCCTTTAGGAATCGTCCAACGGCCAGTGTCGCGGGTTGTGACAAGGAGAATCGCAACGGTGCTATCTGGAGTCTTTCGAAAAAGTTCCCTTCGATCCACTATGCGATCTTTTTGCCCATAACGTGAACACCATAGCAACCAGCCTGAGGAGCGAGAGATCCATCCAGGAGACGCCGGAAATGGTCGCCCGCCCAGGTCCTCCGCAAGTAAAGGCGGCACTCGCGACCCGGATTCTTAATCAGGTCTGGGAGGCTGCCGCGTAGTATCGGTTTCGGGAAAAACGGGTCGGGCCAAAAGGCCAACCCGCTTGCTGTATGATATAAGCAATCATTAGGTTGACCTATTATCTTCTTGTTTTCCATCATACTTTGTGACTAACAAGCTGAGATTCTGACAAAACCAGGATAAAAGGCTGGCCCCGCTTTCTGCAAGGCGGTCTCCATAAGGCACTCCATCAAAACGCGGATAAAAATCGCATCCGAAGTCGTGCGACATCGCCTTGTTTTTATTTGGAATTCTCGAAGGCTTCGGCGGGAAAAAGGTTCTGACACGAACGAATCTGATATAAGGGGGATAAAAGAGGACCCGCTATGCCGATTCACGATCCCTGCGCACTTCTCAACCGATTGCTGGAAGAACCCAACGAAAGTGCGTGGTTGGAATTCAAGGTCAACAACAAAGATCCGCGCGAAATCGGAGAATACGTGTCGGCGCTTGCAAATTCAGCAATGCTGGCGGGGCGAGATCGCGCTTTCCTTGTATTCGGAATCGAAGACCATTCGAGGAACAGGGTTGGTACAGAGCTTCGCCTGCAGCAACTCAAACAAGGCAATGAGGATTTCACTAACTGGCTGGCCCGAATGGTCGAGCCGCGCGTACTCATTGAGGTTCTCGACTTTGTCTGTGATAGTCTGAGCTATTCCGTCATCACCATCGAGCCGTCCTATGAACGGCCTGTAAAATTCGCCGGCACGGAATTTGTCCGGATCGGCGAAAACAAGAAAAAACTTGCCGAGTTTCCCGAGCACGAGCGCGCGCTCTGGGATAGCGACCGGTCGTCGGCGTTTCGAAACCGCAGTCGCGTCATCGAACGTCACGGCCAACGACGTCTTCGCTATGCTCGACCCCGACCCAATTTACGATCTGACGGGCGAGCCCAAGCCGAAGAATTCTCAGGAGATCATTCGAAAGTTGGTCGATGCGGGCTTCCTGCTCGACAATCTCGAAGGAAGGTTCGACATCACCAACCTGGGGGCGATCATGTTGGCGCGCGATGTCACGGTTTTCCCCTCGATCGCAGGAAAGACGGTTCGCATTGTCAAGTACGCCGGCCGTGACAAATCCCGCTCCGACTTCGAGCAGGAGGGGAAGAAGGGATACGCAGTCGGCTTCACTGGAATGATGCGGTTTCTGATGGAGCGGCTGCCCAAAGAAGAGCGATATATCGACGGCGTTCGACGTATGGTGCCGCACTTCCCGGAAACGGCTGTTCGTGAAGTCATCGCCAACGCACTCATTCACCAGGATTTCATTGCAACCGGCGTTGGCCCAGTTGTCGAAATCTATGAGAACCGCCTCGAAGTCATTAATCCCGGCAATTCCTTGATCAGCACCGACCGCATTCTCGATGAGCGGCGTTCGCGAAACGAGAAACTCGCTGCGACGATGCGTTCCTTCGGGCTATGCGAGGAGCGCGGGGGCGGCCTTGATAAGACTTTGATCGAAATCGAAGCACAGCATCTGCCCGCTCCTGATTTTATCTCGTCTGAGAACTCGATGCGCGTGGTGCTGTTTGCGCCAAAGTCCTTCGGGCAGATGTCGAAGACCGAGAAGTTGCGGGCGTGCTTCTTCCACTGTGTCCTGCGCTGGCTTACCCATGACTACATGAGCAACGCGACGCTCCGTGAGCGCTTCTCGCTGACGCCGGAAGAGTATCAGGCCGTCTCGGCTGTCATCGCCGAATCCATCAAACTCGGTCGAATCGCACCTGCCGATCCCGATCAAGGAAGGCGCAACGCGCGGTACGTTCCGTATTGGGCAGCTTAACATCCGCCATGATGGGACCGGAACCGAATAACCCTGCAACTGCGACAATCAGCGAGAGCCAATCTGGTAAAATTTCCGGCTCTTGATCTTCGGAAGATCCGGCACGAGCATCCCTCGCCTGAGCGGAGGCGCTGTTTTCAAGTGACTGAACGGCCGCGGAGAAGAAGCCTACCAACAAGCCGACGAGGAGCGAGATCGAAAAGCTCGGCTAGGTTTACGGCGGAAGTCACCTGAATTATATATTCTCCACAAGCAGAATGATTATAGTCAACGCATCACGCGCCTACACACCAGCCGAGGCTGCGGCTGTCAGCGGGATCGCTGTCAAGTCAGTGCACAACGCGATCGACAAGCGCATCATCGTGACGCATCTCTTCGGCAGCAAGGGCCGCGAACTCACCGACGACCGGCTACGGTGACGAGATCCCGCAGAGTCTTGCAGGCCGAGTTCTGGCCGGATTGGTGATGATGAGCGGTATCGGTATTTTTGCACTTTGGGCCGGCATCCTCGCCGCCGGCTTCTACGAAGAGGTTCGCCGCCAAGACTTCGTTCGCAACTGGCAATTGGTCGCTGCCGTACCCCTGTTCCAGAAGCTTGGTTCCGCTGCATTGATCGAGATCGTTCGGGCGTTGCGACCACGCATTGTCCCCGCTGGTGCCGTGATCTGCCGCAAGGGCGATATCGGCGATCAGATGGTTCTTCATTGTCGAGGGGCGGGTCACCGTGGCGACACCCGACCATCCAGTGGAACTCGGTGCCGGAAACTTCTTTGGCGAGATGGCGCTGAGTGGCGAACCGCGCTCAGCGACGGTCAGCGCAGCAACCGAGGTAGCGCTGCTGTCGCTCTACGCGGTGGATTTCCAGATGTTGCCGAGCAGTAGTCCGGAGATCGCGGAGACCATCCGCAAGACGGCGTTGGAGCGGCGGAGCGGGCCGCCGAAGGAATAATCCAAGCCTGTGGCTGCGGCATTGCCGCAGCCGGTGGGGGTTACGCATTGACCGACTCATAGCGCAGGATAACTGCGCGGGCCGCCGTCGGCGGGGAGCGTCGGCCGGTTCATGATGCTGCTCCCTACGAGATTAATCTTCAGCGCCGTATGCCGGACTTCGTCGAGGCAAAACAGGGGCGAAGGAATGATCAAGGCGTTCCGCTCGAGACCGGTTGTTCTCCGATCCGATGAAAGTAGGAACTTTCATGTCGCGGCCGTGTTGTCGTTACGGCGCGGCAGATCTGCCGCGTAACGACACCAAACTATTGGAGCTGACTGATGAGTGATACGGAGCAACCGGACCAACAGACGCCTCCTACCCCGGGGAGCCCACCTCCCGCCGCGACACCAACCTCAACCGGGCCTATCTCGTCCACACCAGATGAGCCGACGTTAGAAGCCTCGGTAGACGGCGCGCCGTCATTATCAGCCGACAGCCAGACCCTGCAGGAGCGTCCAAAAACAAAAGGCGTGGCCGATATTGTCTTCCTCGTCGACGTTACCGGCAGCATGGCCCCCTGCATCGACGCACTGCGGCGAAATATCGAGGCCTTTATTGACTCCTTAAGCCACGGCGACCCGAACAACGCCGCCCCTGTCAAGGATTGGCGCGGCAAGGTTGTCGGCTACCGTGACATTGAGGCCGCCGAAGCCGAAGGCCTGCCATGGATCGTCGACAATGACTTCGTGCGCGATGCCAGCGCGCTCAAGGCGCAGCTTGGTACGCTACAGGCTAACGGCGGCGGGGACGAGCCGGAGTCGCTTCTCGATGCTCTTTATAAGGTTGCCTCTATGGAGGCTGTGCCGAGGGGTTCGCAGACGGAGGATCCGGCGAAATGGCGCTATAGAAGCGATGCGGCGCGTGTTGTCATCGTCTTCACCGATGCTTCATTCAAGGAGACCATGAGCATTGCCGAGGCAAAGGGCGGTTCGTTGCAGGACGTGGCTAACCTTATTATGGCCAACCGAATTATTCTTAGCCTCTTTGCCCCGAATTTCGAGGGCTACGATAGGCTGAGCCAGATCGACAAGTCGGAATGGGAGGTGGTGGAATACGAAGGGCTGAACCCGCAGGAGGCGCTCCAGAAATTTACCTCCGACCCAGTTAACTTCCGTAACACCTTGAAGCAGCTGGCCGCCAGTGTATCCCGGTCGGCAGCGACCGTAGCGCTTTAGCCCGACTGACCCGAAAGCCATGGCCAAGAAGCGGAAAATCGGCGACCGGATCCGGCAGTATCGCGTCACGAAAGACTTCGGACCTGGAATGATGGCTATTTCCTATGGAGCTCAGACTTCCACCGGTGAGAAGGTTTTTCTCAAGCAATACAAGTCCCCTGCTCCGACGGTTGTCTGGTATGGGGCTTTTATTGCTTATCAGAACGAACTCGGAGCACGCGTCCGGAATGGCCGCGCTGCTCAATTTGCGGTGCGCCAGGTCGATGCATTCGAAGAGATCTGGGGCGGGCCTTGCTACTTTCAGGCATTCGAGTTCGTCGAGAATGGTGCCGACCTGCAGCAAATGCTCGATGAGGAGCGGGAGCAGCATCGTCGCACCAAGCTGGCCGCGACTGGTGATGCCACGGTTTGGGCACGTCACCTCACGTGGTCAAAGGTGTTCATGACCGGTATCGCGGCACTGCACGAATCCAAGGTCGTTCACGCAGATCTCAAGCCGGCGAACGCATATTTGATCACTGACCCGTCGATCAGCTCAGGCTACCAGCTTAAGCTGATCGATATGGACTTCTCCCTGTTGGCTGACCGCCGCGCGCCCTGGCACGGGCATCAGGGATATGTTGGCACTGACAACTATCGATCTCCCGAACATATGACGCGCGGCGCTATTCCGGGACTGGCTTCGGATATTTTCACCTGCGGCCTAATGCTTTACGAACTTCTCGCCGGCTATCATCCATACTGGGCCGAGGACCCGGCTGATTATGCAAAGCTTGTGCAGAGCTATGCCGCCAAACCTCCGGCACTTGCCGGGTTGATGCCGACACCGGCGAGCAATGCCGAGGTCAGTACCGTCCTCCACCGATGCCTGTCTCCAGATCCCGCGGCGAGACCGACGGCTGCGGAAGTTCGGGCTATTTTGAGTGGACGGGGCGCAGGCTCTGCCGTCTCCGAACAAAAAGCTGCTCCATCGACAACAGAAAGCATCGCTCCTCCAGCTTCCGCAGAGTTGATCATTTCCGAGAGGATCGAGCTGCTTGGTGCGGACGGACGTTCCCTCCAGATCGGGGTGATGACGGAACTTGGAAAACCCCTGTTGCGGCAGTTCGGGCCGGAAAGCGAGTTCTGGGATAATCGCCAATGTGTCCTGGAACGAAATCCCTCACGGCAATGGGTGGTATCTCCCGTGGCTGGTGCGACCAACGAAACACTCGTGAACGGTATGACCCTGACAGCTCCTCGTCCGCTCAGGCAAGGTGATCGAATTGCGGTCGGCCGCCAGGCCAAAGGCATCGCCATGATGCCCCTTACGGTGCGGGCGCTCAACAAATGAACTCGGCCGGCGGACGTGAAGTGCCCGAGTCAGATCCTCCCCGCGAGCAGCCGGCGATTGCAGAGGCTCATCCGGTGATGACAGACGTGCCCAAAAATGAACCAGGGGCGCCGGGTCCTTCCAGTCCCCTCGGCGCGCTTGCCGCAGATGTTCCAGCTCTCGGCCCCGAACCGCCACCGGCGGTTGCTGCGGCGTTGGACGGAGAGGCTGCGTCCCGGACGGAGAGCCTGCCGTCTGACCAGGATCTTTCGAAGGCGGCGGCCTTTGCTCCATTGGAAATCTTCGAGGTGAATGACCTTGATTGGAGAGCTATCCTCAACCGGGCCAGCCCGTCTTCCATCCGCTCCGAAATTCGGTCGACGGTGGAAAGGATGGAGGGTCTGCTAGACCGGGCCGACTGGCCAGGCATGTTGTTCGACAAATTCCGCGCCGATCCCACCGACAAAGTCATAAAGATTTCTGACTTCGATGCCGAAATCCCGCTGTGGATCATCGGCGACTTACATGGTGATCTTCTGGCGCTCGAGGCTGCACTTGCGGCAATGCGGCAGCCGGACCTGCAGCCTGGAGAAGGTCCACCTCGGATCCTGTTTCTTGGCGATCTCTTCGATGACGAGGGTTTTAGCCTCGAAATCCTTCTCCGCGTATTTGAACTAATCGTAGAGGCGCCAGACTGCGTGTGCGTCATCGCCGGCAATCACGACGAAGCACTGTCTTACGATGGCGTACGATTTTCCTCGAGCGTGACGCCATCGGACTTTGCCGACTTCCTCAACGCTAACCTCACCCACGAATGGATCGAGCGGGCCGGTAAGCTTGCCGTGCGCCTGTTTACGAACGCTCCGCGCGCACTCTTCTTTCCCGACGGATTGCTTGCCGCCCACGGAGGCTTTCCGCTGGTTGACTTGCATCCCGATCTCGCTGAATCGGGGGAATGGAACAACCCGATGTGCCTGTCTGATTTTGTGTGGACAAGGGCCCATCCGAAAGCCCGCAGGAAGCTGCCAAACCGCTTCTCCCACGGGAGCCAGTTCGGCTACGAGGACTTCGCTGCTTTTTGCTCTTTGAGTGCTGGTCTCGGACGGCCCGTCACACATATGGTACGCGGCCACGATCACGTGGAAGAAAGGTATGCGAGCTTCCCCGCCTATCGGGCTAATCCGCTGCTCACGACCGTCGCACTTTCACGGCGGTTGAGCCGCGAGGCATTCGGGCCCTACGAGCGGGTTCCTACCATGGCGCGATATGTCAAAGGAGCCCTGCCGCGCGTGTATCGGTTGCACATTCCCGCGGAAATGATCCGTGCCTATTATCCTCAGCCGGCCGCCGACAGCATCGACAATCACCCGAGCCAGGAGCCTCAACCATGACAGGCGTCATCTTGCGTTGTCCAAACTGCGGCACCTCCACAGCGACTTCCGGTGAGTGCGAGGCCTGCCACGAGGCACAAGTCCGCTTCTACTGTACGAACCATAAGCCGGGGCATTGGTTAGATGCACCCGCATGTCCGCAATGCGGCGCAAAGTTTGGCGATCCGCTCCGTCCGGCGGCACCGTCGGTCCCCCCTCCCGTTCGCCCACGTCCGCCGGTCCCTTTTCCCAAAGCCGCCCCCCGCGCGGAACCACCACCACCGCTGGATACGAGTCCCGGGCCATGGGGCCGGAAAGAGCGACGGAGGTCTCCCCGCCCTGAGACCGACGGCGCCTCAGCAGGCGACATCCGCACGGCAAAAATGCTGGAGATGCTTAGAGCTCTCTCCCGCGCCGGTCGTATCACTCGAAGGTCAACCTATCCTGTTCCGGAAGCGCCACCTGCAAGGGCAGCAGCGGCGGGGTGCCTGATGCGCTTTATGCTCCTAGTGATGTTCCTGTTTGTCATCCTGCCGCTGATATTTTCCCTGATTGGCGGCTCTCTACTTGGCGTACTCGACGGCTATTACTTCTGAGGATTGACCACGCCACGCTCCAAGCGGCTGAGGCCGGATGTCCGCGCCATCCGATCTGTTTCTTTACCTTATACGTGCCGCTCCTGCCGCGGCCGTGCGGATGGATACTGCTGCATACGCGCCGTGGTAGCGGTGCCCGTCAGATTGAGCTCCGTCAGCATGTCGGCTAGGGAATAGATCCCGTCGACGATCGTATTTGATGTATCAAAGAACTCCTTCACCACCCCATCAAGAAAGGACCAGCATAACGGCCTGGGCCGCTCATCATAAACGCATCTAAGCTGAATCTCTGGGATAAACCTGGAGTGCCTCTTCCGAATTGAACTCAAGCTCGAGCTGTCTAGTCAAGCTCCAGAGGCGCTTTTAGGTTCCGACCTGCTGGGAGAGGGAGATCCTCGAAGGCTCGTACAGCAGGCTTCTCACTGGGCGTCCGAAACAGCGGGTGCCGCCAACATACAGACCGCGGCCGCAGCATCATTTAGCACGCGGACGAAGACCCACTCACGATAGACAGGAGGCCGTGGACGAGGTTCTGGAGGCGGCCTTGCTGAGAGCACGGTCGGCGCGGCCTGGGTCGGGGTGGGGGGGCGCCGAGTCAGCGTCTGCGATCCACCGCACCGTGGGGCACCTGCTCGTGATGTGGCGATAACGGTATGGCTGCAATAGTGCCGGGAAGCAGACTTAGCTGATGCTCATGCGGGTCCTGCTGCTGACCGAGGAAGCGACCGATATCTGGATGCGTGCGCCGTGGGACGAGGCCAAGGCGCTAGCCCGTCCGCTGCCCAACGATGCGCTGATCGTAACATCCCGGGAGAGCCTTACGGCTCAACGATGTAACAAAGGTCGGAGACCCGGTCGCGCACCCGAGCCTTTTCTGAGCTTGGACCGGTCAAAACAGCTCGATCCACAACGGCGCTTCTCGAGGGCCGCGACAAATCCGTCCCCAAACTGGCATGGATATGCCGGCAAAGGTTGCTGAGGTCAAAGCGTGATCGAGGGAAACGCCCGCGCTATTGCGTCGGCAAGTTCTCCTGCCTCATACGGTTTTCGCAAGGCCGTTTCGTGCTGATATCGATGAGACCATCGCTTCCGTAACCTGTCGCGAACACAAAAGGAATGCCCCGGAACCTGTGCGACCGTGAAGGATTGGGTGCCGGCCAGATTGACGTCAAGCACGGCAAAATCGATCTCACAGGTCCGGGCAAGATGGAGCGCTTCATTGATACGGCTGGCTGAATAGAGCACTCGATGCCCCATTTCCGTCAGCAAATCTTCAAGGTAAAGGGCGACCAGGTATTCATCCTCGACGATCAGAATCCGAATTGCTGTCTGGTTGGCCGCCAAAGTCCTTCACCCATCCCGGCCGACAGGCATGGGTGCATCGATCGTGCAGACGACACCGGTGGGCGGATATTCAACGCGCACCTCGCCGCTGAGTTCCGCCGCCAGCGCCCGCTCGATTAAGCGCGAACCGAAGCCCTTCTGTTTCGGGGGAACGACCGTCGGCCCCGCGTTCTCGGCCCAGTGCAAAATCAGGCGGCGCTCGTCGCCTTCGCCTTCCATCGCCCAAACGATGGAGACATGGCCGTTCTCGGTGGAAAGCGCTCCATACTTCGCAGCATTGGTGCACAATTCGTGCAGCGCCATGGCGAAGGCCAACGCGGCGCTCGGCGCAAGCTGCAGGTCCGGACCTTCGATGTGGAAGCGATTTTCGCCACCCGCATGTGGCTTGACAGTATCGGCGATGATCTCCGCCAGGTTTGCACTTGCCCAGCTTTCGCGAGTCAAAACGTCATGCGCCTTTGCCAGGTTGATCAGTCGCGACCCGAATGCACCGCGCGCTTCCTCCAACGTCGAGGCATGACCGAGCGTCTGGGATGCGATAGACTGGACGATCGCCAGCGTGTTCTTGACGCGATGGTTGAGTTCGCCCATCAGGGTTTTCCGGTGTTCGTCGGCGCGCCGGCGCTCGGTCATGTCGCGCGCGATCTTGGACGCACCGGTGACCTTGCCCCGCGCGTCCTTCAGCGGCGATATGGTCAGCGAAACCCAAACGTGGCTGCCGTCCTTGCGCAGCCGGACCGTATCGTAGTGTTCGATGTGCTCGCCCCGCCGGACGCGATCGAGAATGTCATCCTCCTCATCGTGGCGGTCAGGCGGAATCAAGATCTTGATGGACTTGCCGACGATCTCCTCGGGTGTGTAGACGAATAGTCGTTCAGCGCCCTTGTTCCAACTCCTGACGATGCCGTCGAGGTCCTTGCTGACGATCGCGTCGTCGGACGATTCGACAATCGCGGCAAGGCGCTCGGCAAGCTCTTCGGCCCGCTTGCGCTCGGTTATGTCGACCAGCATGTTGACCGCGCCCATGATCCCGCCTGAGGCGTCGCGCAACGGTGTCGGATAGACGAGCAAAGGCACGAGGACGCCATCCGGCCGCTCGACCACGGCCTCCGCGCCCCGTATCGGCCGCCCCTCCTTCAGGGCGACGGCCATCGGGCACTCGTCGTGCCGTAGCGGCGTTCCATCTGGCCACTGCATACGCCATGATCCGCAGAATTCCTCCTTCCCAAGCTCCGGTTCGCGGCCCCAGATCTCGGCGGCGGCGGGGTTGTAGGAGGTGATCAGCCCCTCGGCGTCCGTCGTGTAGATCGCACCCGGCAGCGCTTCGATCAGATCCTTCAGTCGCTGCTCGCTCTGGCGGATCGCGACCTCGCCCTTCCTTCGGTCGGTGATGTCCTGCATCGCCAGCAGGATCAGCTCTTCGCGGTCTCCTTTGCGCGCCAGCTTGCGGGCGTTGAGCACGATGCAATGGCGGCCGATGTCCACAAAGTCATGCTCGACCTCGAAGTCGACGACCGCGCGGTCGTTGGAGAGTATCTCGTCCAGCAACGCTCGCAGACTGGGAATGTCCCACTGGCCGTTGCCAAGTTCATAGACAAGCCTGCCCACGGTTTCCTGTCGCCGCGCCCGGAACTGCTTGTAGAAGGCGTGGTTGGCCGACTGGACCCTCAGGTCGCTGTTCAGGATCAGCAAGGGTTGGCGAATTGTCTCAACGATGGCCTCGGAATAGATGCGCGCTTCTTCGGCCGCATCAGCGGCGCGCTTCCGCTCCGTGATGTCGCTGAACGTGACGACGACCCCGGCGATGTGATTGTCCCGTGTGCGGTAAGGCAACATGCGCCGCAGATACCACCGGCCGGCATCGCTCTGCACCTCGGCATCGATGGTGGTAAGTTTCTTCAGGACTGTCTCGGCGTCCGGCAACAGATTCTCGTCGGAGAACTTCCGCGCGAAATGAGCGATCGGACGGCCGATGTCCGACGACACGAAATCGAAGAGCTCCTTTGTCGTGGGCGCGAACCATTTGATCCGGAACTTGTCATCCAGGAAAAGGGTTGCGGTCTCCGAGCCCGCCAGCAGGTTGTTCAGATCGTTGGTGGTTGCTTCCAGTTCGCCGATCTTATGCTGGAGCTGGTTGTTGACAGTGTTTAGCTCCTCGTTGAACGACTGCAATTCCTCCTTCGAGGTCTCCAGTTCCTCGTTGGTGGACTGAAGTTCCTCGTTCATCGAGGTGGCTTCCTCGTTCGAAGCTTTCAGCTCTTCGTTGGCCGTCTCAAGATGTTCGATGGTGTTACGGAGTTCGGCGCGGGTCGTCGTCAGCTCTTCCTGAAGGGCACGTTCGCCGGAGGAAGCCTCCCCGGCGTCCTCGCGGATGCTCGCTTTGACTTGCTTGGATGCCTTCGGGGCCGGCGCGAAGCTCACGAGGAGGTTGCCGCCTGCCGACGAGTTGGGCAGCGGCATGACCGTGATGGCGACGGAACGGCTGGACTTACCCTCCTGAACGCGGGCGTTGACGGTCACGTCCCTGTTGTCCTTCGTCGCTTCGCGTATCGCCACCCGAAGCTTGAGCGCCAGCCCGTCGCGCGCCATGGTCAGCAAATCTCTGGTGGGCTCACCGGAGGGCTGTTCAAGGTAGTCCCTGGTCGCGCCGTGGAAATAGAGAACGCGGCCTTTGAGGTCGATCAGCACCGAGGCTGGTGCAAAGCGCTCGAGCAGCGCCCGGCGTGCCATTTCGGCCACCGGGGCGGTCGAGCCAGGCAGCAGGGATAGCGGCTCATCCCCGTTGGTCGTCTCAGCGGACGCCCGAGGCCGTGGATAATTGACAAGATCGTGGCGCGTGGGGCCGACACGGCGATAAATCCGCCATTTCTTCGACACTGTCTCGAACAGGTCCTCGTGTCGCCCGACCGTTTCAGCATTGCCGAGGAACAAATGTCCACCCTGCGTGAGCGAGAAATGGCAAAGGGCGATGATCTTCTGTTGAGCAGCGGGCTCCAGGTAGATCAGGACATTGCGGCATGAGACGATGTCGAGCCGAGAGAACGGCGGGTCGCGCAAAAGGTTCTGCTGCGCGAACACCACCATGTCGCGGAGTTCCTTGGTGACCTGGTAGCACCCGTCCAGCTTCTCGAAGAAGCGCCGAAGGTGTTCAGCTAAAAGACCGGTCATGGCCGCCGCCGGATAGACGCCGTCCCGCGCCTTGCGCAGGTTCGCTTCCTGAGCATCGGTCGCGAACACTTTCAGGTCGAATCGCTTTCCCGCTGCCTCCGCCAGTTCGGTTACCAGCATCGCGATGGAATAGGCTTCCTCGCCTGTCGAGCAGGCTGGAACCCAGACCCGGATGGAAGCGCCGTTCTGGCGCTCGGCGATCAACGGCTTGATCACCTGCGCGGCGAGAACCTGCCAGGCTTCGGCATCGCGGAAGAACCCGGTGACATTGATCATCAGGTCTGCGACCAGCGTCTGGACTTCCTCGGGATTGGTACGCAACTCGTCTATGTATTCGCCGATCGTCCCGATGTTCCTGAGTCCTTGGCGGCGGTAAATCCGGCGGTGCTGGGTGCTCCGCTTGTAACTCCCGAAATCATGCCCCGCGCGGGTGCGCAGAAACTCCAGAACCTGCTCCACCGTTGCTTCGCCGTTTATCGATGGGGGAAGATCGGCTTCCACCGGAGCGGCGACGTAACCGTGGCTGATGTAACGGAGAACCACCTCGGGCATCATCTCCGGAGCGAGGATATGATCTGCCATGTCCGCCGCAATGGCGCTTCTCGGCATGCCGTCGAATTTGGCTGTTTCGGGAGCCTGAACCAGACTCATACCGCCTTCAGCCCTGATCTCCTGCAGCCCCTGCGAGCCGTTGTTTCCTGTGCCGGACAGCACGATAGCGATGGCGCGCTCGTGCTTCGACGACGCAATCGAGGCAAAAAGCACATCGACCGGATGACGCGGACCACGGGACGTGCATGGTCTGGACACACGCAACTTGCCTTCCTGCACCCTTAGTTCGGTGTCGGGAGCGATAACGTAGACATGATCACGCTCGACCGTCATCCCATCCCTGACCTGGGCGACTGGCATTGCCGTGCGGGCGCTCAGAATGTTCGCCATCTCACTCTCGTGTTTAGGATCGAGATGCAGCACGACCACGAAAGCACAGCCGCTGTCAGGGGGCATGGCGTCAAAGAAACGGCCCAAAGCCTCAATGCCGCCCGCCGAAGCACCAATACCGACGATCGGCATTGCCGACTGTGGCATGGCGTCCTTCGTTGCGAGCGAGGTGTGTTCGTTGACGCTCTGCGTCGGCGTGCCAACTTCCGAATTCACGGACTTCTGCTTGGTTCGGACGGATTCCCGTTTGGAACGACCGGATCGCATGGCATTGCCAGATGTTTCGTCGGTCATTACTTCGCCTGCTCACTATCTGCCGGGTGAGACGGCAGACGCGATATGTTCGCACACCGCACATCGCTTCACAATTATATTCGGGCCTCGGCCGCCTAACGCATTGGCCTTGGTTTAACTGCAACACTTACGATAGTCCCAGTTGCGGCTTTGGAATCGTTCATTGGTCGATAACTCCGTTGTGGTGACACATAGCAGCTCGATCTAAACCGGTGCATGATCACTTGTATGCTCCCAACCTCTCACGAACTTGTCGACGTTGGCCTGTTTGAGATCGCCGGCAAGCGCGGGGCTTAAGAGGAAATGATCGATGCGCAGTCCGGCGTCGCGGGCACCGTCCAGCCCTGATCACGAAGAGGGGCGCAGGCTGCTTTAACATTCGGCCGGAAGAGTGGATCGCGCCATCGCTCGGATGTGTAGACGTCAAGATGGGTCGGCATGACATTCAAGTCGCCGACGGGAACGACCAGGATGTCCAACTCGATGAGGTCGGCCGCATAGTCATGCAGCCGACCGAACCTGCTCGCCGAAACTTAGCCGCGCCGTCGCTGCCATCCGGCCAGTTGAATCTCCTTCGATCCGATGCCCGTAAGTATTTGCCAAAGCGATTGAACGATCAACTTCAACGACGGCTCGATCAATGTCCGACGAGCAGTGGTCGACTTGCGCGCCGCATAGCGCGTGAGTAGGACAAGATTCTCGATGATGGTGATCGAGGCAATCCGCCACCGCTCGCACGGCGGCCGAGCTGCCGCTCACGGCCCGGCAAATCCACAAGCTTCTCACCCGCAATGGGGCCAATCGAACCGCATCAACGTTGTTGCCGGGCACCGCGAACTCGGCGCAAGTGGAGCCGCAATTATTCGTCTCCGCTGAGGAAGTGCCCGATGGCGGCAAGTGGCCGAATTCCATCGCAAACAATTTTGGCGATGGCAAGCATCGGCACCGCGAGGATCGCTCCAGGCACACCCCACATCCAAAACCAGAAGATCAGCGCTATAATTACAAGCACAGGATTGAGGGTGAACCGGCGGGCGAGCAGCACCGGCGTGATGATCTCGCCCTCGGCGACATGGATCACAAAATAAAGCGCTGCCGGCAGAAGGGCCAGCCACAACGTATCGATGACCAGCAGGCCGGCGAGCAGAAAAATTCCGACTCCGAGAAGCGGCCCCATGATCGGGACATAGTTCAGCAGAAACGCCGCGACACCCCATAGAACCGGATCGCCTAACCCTGTCAGCCACATAGCAATGCCCGTAGCTAAGCCAACAGCGCCATTCATGACCGTAATAGTGACCAGATAGGCAGAGATATTTTTCTCGACATCCTGGGACAGCTCGACAACCTGCCGCTTCTCCTTGAAATTGGGCAGTATTTCGACCATCCGTTTTAAGAACGTGTTTCCGGATACGAGCAAAAAGAACAATATGACGATGGTTTCGAAGAAACTGGCTGCAAAGTGGGTCGTTCCAGCGAAAAGCGTCGCGGCGATCGTCGAGCCGGACCCCCCGCTTGTTGCCGATCCTTGCTGCATGAAGCTATCGACCTGATGCAGGAATGTTTGAAGTGCTTTCACCGGTTCATTGAGAAACTTGAGACGCTCCTGCAATCTGGGAATTCCTTCGGGCAGCTTCGCAGCCCACTCTGTCGCTGGGCCAGAGATTGCACCGCCAATGCCGACGATGGCGCCGAAAACAAACAAGATTAGCAATAGGGCCGCAAGGGTTCGCGGGAAATGGAGTTTCTCCAGCAATCGCATGGCCGGCTGAAACAGGAGCTTGAGGACGAGCGCCAGCACAATCGGCAGCACGATCTCAGCCGCCACGTAGGCAATGCATAATGTCGCGAGCGCCACCAATATCGAAAGCAGCACAACCACCGGGTTGGTGGGCAAATCCAGCGATTTGAATTGAACGCCGGGGGCGATTTTGGGCTCTGCCATTTTATCGACGTTCAGTTCGGTTTTGTCGTCGGCCACCTTCATTTCCTTTGGCCCTGCCAAACTGCTCCGCCGAAGTGAGATAGAAGAGCCCGTTTGTGACGGACCCTTCTTGGTGCGTTTAAGACTTGGCGTTTTTGTGACTTTGCTCACCTGCCTTGACGTGCTGCTCGTGGGTGCCGCCCTGAGTGCTCGATGTTTTCGAGCCACTGCTACCCTTGGACGACGAAGCGCTCTTGCCGGTGCCGGACTTGACGCCCGGCTTGCTTTCGCTGGTTCCGCTTGACGATGGGATGTTTTACTCCTCCACTGACGAGACCGGGTTGGTCTCGATAAGAGAACCAGAATGCCGGTAAAGTGTTCCCGCCCGGTCTGACAGTCCTCAACACAAGCTCGTGCGATTCCGATATCCGACGTGCGCCACCGCATTGGCGCTGTGGAGCAACACGAAAGGCGGCGTACTCATCCGTTCAAGCCGGCGAGGCTAAAACGCCGCGAGAATTGTCAGCCGTTCGGCCGGGCCACTACGTTCATTCATCCCCTTCCGGAAGCCTTGGTAGCGCGTCAGCCCCTTTTTCCACACAGAGACGACGTGTGATCCGGAAAGCCGGAGCGATCTTGCCCTTGACGATCTGGCTCGAACAGTGCCGGGACGTCTATTGTCCCTGCATCAAGGGTCAAGTCCTTTTCGACAAGGCGCCGAGGTCGGCACCGTCGCGCCGACTACCGGTTGGCCCGCCAGATATTTCACGCGGTTGCAGAGGAACTTATACCAGCTGCAGAGGTTCTGTCTTCACGGCCGAGTGAACACCGTCCGAGAAGGAGGACATCTCAATGATACACAATGGTTCTCGTCGGGGCGCGGGGTAAGCGCGTCGTCGCTCACTTCTGTCGCACCGACGTGCCCGCGTCCTCTACCCATGCCGGAACTCCAGCGGTGCGACGCTCGTCACAAAGAACTCGGCTGCGCCGATCGCAGGTCAACAGCTTCACCGAGACTCTGGGCCAAAAACGGCATCGAAAAGGGTGGCTTCGACGACACGCTCGCCCCCTCACGCTTGGCGGTGGCCGTGAACATGACCGGCATCTGGACCACGACAGAAATCTTTCGAACCCAAGGAGCTAACCATGGCCAAGGAAATCAAAACACTCGACGTCCTCTTTCACGACACTTTGAAGGACGTGTATTTCGCCGAAAACAAGATCGTTGCGACGCTGCCGAAGATGCGCGACGCGGCCAAGAACAGGCAACTCAAGGACGCCTTCGTGAGGCACCTCGCCGAGACCAAGGTGCACGTCACCCGTCTCGAAGATGTCTTCAAGATCATCGGCAAAAAGCCGGAGCAGAAGACCTGTGACGCGATGATGGGCATCCTCAAGGAAGGCGCCGAGATCATGGAAGAGTACGAGGGGATGCCGGCACTCGACGCCGGCCTTCTTGCCGCGGCCCAGGCGGTCGAGCACTACGAGATGTCGCGCTATGGCACCCTGCGGACATGGGCGCTCGAGTTGGGGATGAAGGACGCCGCCAAGCTCCTTCAGACGACGCTCGATGAGGAACAGGCCACCGATCTGGCGCTAACCTCCATTGCGACGAAGGTCGTCAATCAGAATGCCGAGAAAGCCGCCTGACGCCGTTGACGTAGCTCGTCACCGCGCGTCCGTGCACGGTCAAGGCAGTCCAGGCCGCCAACGGAGGAGAAGTATTCAATGACCGAATTTCAGGATATCAGGATTGTCGAGTTGAACGACGGCGCATCGGGGTCCGTAGAGGGACCACTCACGACAATGGTCCTGCAGCTTTCGGCAGATACCCCCGCGGCTTGGGCCGATTCCTTCAACGAGACATGGAAAGGCCGCGCATCCGTCATGAGGCGGGCGGCTACTGCATCCGGGAACATGATAATATTGGCATGCATGCCCTACGAGCTGCAGAGTCAGATCACGGAGTTGAACAAGGTTGTCGCCGAGACCAATGCTTCCTATCGAGACACAGCCGAACAAGCGGCAGCTAGGCAGGACGCCGAACTCAAGCATTTGAAGGTCACGCTGAAATATGACTAGGATCACGAGGCGCACCGATTGAGGACACTCTCTGGTTTGGTGTCGTTACCTCATCCTCATTCGGGCTATGTCAGTCATATTGATGCGACTTCCTCGCTGATAGCTGAAGACGGCTTCATAGGAAGCGTCGCCGTCCGATGGCACAGAGCCAGCAGTGTTTCGATCCGTGATAGATTGAATGAAGATGTCGGGCCGTGAGACCCCGTGCTGTTAAACCAGATGGTCGAGCTCACGGTCCGCTGCCATTGGACTGTCTCCTGCTCGGTTATGTCACCGGAACAGAACGCCCTGGCGGGCCAGTAGTTTCACCGCGTGCGGGGGGCGTATAAACTGGAGCTCCTCGTGCGAAGACGCGCACTGGATGCTGTTGGTCGACGGGTGATCATTATCCACCCGATGACGACCTGAACAAGCTGAGGCATTCTCATTTCCAGGATTTCTGCTATCGTCCACATGTCACGGGAGTAGGCGTCATGGTTGCAGCGAGTTTGGTGCCGGGTGCGTTTTACTGGGCGAAGTCCTCGAAGTACTTCGACGGACGAGCAACGATCGTTCAGGTCTCCACGGTCTTCGGGGACGATCCTGCCTACTGGACGCTGGCGCTCTTGGGAACCGATCAGCACGCCATGCCCGCGGACTTCGAGATCATTGCTTCGGTGGAGCTCCCAGAAGAGTACCCTCTCCGTCAAGCCGCCGAGTGAACGTCAATCAGGCAAGCGAAGGACGGGCGGCGACGGAGGAAGCCCTCATAGGGCGCTCACACCGACAACCGGTTTTCCTTTAATCGAAGCACGACGACCAACCCGCTCGGGGTCCAGTCGTAGCAGATCGAACCGTCGAGCTGACCGGTGACGGCGCGATGGAGAAGTTTGCTCCCATAGCCATCGGAACTTGCGGGAGGTTCGACGACGGGACGGCCCTGCTCGCTCCAGGCGATTTCAACCTCACCTTCCGCTAGAACGCCAGACACGTCCAGGGTCCCCGTTTCCACCGAGAGCGCGCCGTATTTGAGGGAGTTGGTGGCCAGTTCATGAATGACGAGTGCAAGGCTCGTCGCCGACGACTCGCCAACGCCCATCCGAGGAACTGCGACGCGAATGCGCCCCGCAAAGGCGCCTTCGTCGTCGTAGGGTGCGAGCAGAACGGTGAACAGATCTCCAAGAAGGGCAGCATTTCCCTGCCCGCCCTTGAGCGGGCGGACGAGGTCGTGGGCACGCCCGAGCGCCGTCAGGCGTTGCGTGAGATGGCTGACCATCTCCTCCTTCGACGTCGTCGACCGGGAGGTGATAGCGGTAAGACCGGAAGCGAGTGCCAGGAGATTCTTGACGCGGTGGCTCATTTCGCCGGCGAGCAGTTCGTGCCCTTCTTCCGCTTGTTTGCGACCGGTAACATCCAAAAATATTCCAGACATCACTCGGGCGACGATGCCGGCGTCGTTGCCTTGACCGCGCGCGGAAATCCAACGGACGTCGGAGGCGTCCCTCAATATCCTGAAGTCAATCTCATATGGGCCGGCAATCACTCGGGTGGCGACAAAGGCGGATCGGACTCTGTCGCGGTCGGCCGGATGAATCTTCGCCGACAAGCGCTCGAATGTCAGCGGGCCCCCCCGCGAGACCTCCCAGAGTTCGTATCCTTTGGCGTCCATCAAAAAGGTACTGTCGTCGACGTTCCAGGTCCAAAGGGCGACGCCTGCGGCCTTGATCGCACTGCGAAGCTGCTCGGGGTTCCAGTCTGGCTCGTCGTCGGTTTCGTGATCGGTCACAAGATCTCTCTGCGTCGGAAGAACTTTGCTCACCGGAGAAGGGTGGTTGCCTTTATATAGTTGAGATGCGCCGGATTTCCTGAAATTCGCTGGATTTTATCGGCAGAGCGCGTGATTCACGCCTGCTAAGCGGTCAGCCGCCGAAGTGTGTGAGCGAGATCGTCGACATCGTAAGGCTTGGGGAAGAACACACCGCGCTCAGGGAGGTCGTCCCTGCTGATCGTCACCCTCCCCGACACGACGATGATCCCGATGAGTGGCCATCTTTCGCGGACTGAGGCGGCCAGCGCCAAGCCATTCATAGTCCCCGGCATCTCGACATCGGTCAGGACGACGGCGATGTCGCTCCTGCCTTCCAAGATGAGGACCGCATCATCCGCGTTCGTCGCCTCGAGCGCTTCCAGTCCGACCGCTTCTACGACGTCCACCGCCATCATCATCAGCAGGGGCTCGTCTTCGACGACGAGAACTACGTTTCTTCCGTGAGGATGCCTCATGCCATATTACCGTGGATTATAACCGTGAACCTCCGCGCTTCTGTTTGGTTCCCGAGCGTCCACGACTTCGAGCGTCCGTCGTGACATGAGTGGTCGCCCGGTGTACGTTGGGTGATCGCATGCCGTGAGAATGGCGATGCCCGATCGCATCCTGCTCCTCGAAGACGAACCCTTCATCGCCCTTGATCTCGAGGGAGTATTGGAGGAGCACGGCTATGACGACGTCGTGGCCATCGTCGATCCCCAACTGGGGATTTCCCGGATCGATCGTTGGCTGTCCATGAGTCACTTAAAACGCAAGGCCGTTGCCGAAGGTGGTATCGAGATCGAGAACCAGATTGAGCTTCCAACGGACCGTGTAGCCGCAGGCGCCGAGGTAGAAATCTCTGCAAAGATTTCGGCGGGCTATTTCACAGAGCCCCGATAGTGTGGGCAGACTTCCAGGCTAAAGCATTCTCGACTTCGCAGCCGGTCCTTCCGCGAGAGCCTCAGTCTGTCAGATGCACGCGCATGTTTTCGTGCAAGATAGACGGCGGGCACGCAGACCAACGAACGTGCCCCGCGCGTCGTGACCTGGAGCTCGGTGGATCCCCTTCGAATATCCCGGTCATGAACAACTTATGGGAGTTTATTTCGGATCGGATCGGACATCGACGCTGTCCGATATTACAAGAGTGTGGGGTGCAGGGTACGCCCATCGGTGACCTGAATTTGCCAGATACGGCCGAACCTCCTGCGAGCTGGTTATTTTCGAAGCCTCGACAAACCCCACAATCGCATGATCTCTGCTGGGGCTGAGATTTCTACCGGGATCACGTAGGGGTCTGCAGACCTTAGCGCCGTGACGCTCTTGCGCTTCTTGATCGGAAGCCCGTGGCCCATGTTGCTGACCGAATAGAGGGCCACTTTCAGCTTGCCGCTCACCTTCCATGCCTGCAACCTGCCCCATGGTTTTTCCTCCAATCGGCCGCTGTTCTCTGCAATGCCTTGGACTTCGAGCCACTGCGCGACACAAGCGAGCGCATTGACCGGCTTGACCACCCGGTCTTCCATGCCCTGCCAGATGGTTATCGGAGGCCATGCCTTGGCTTCTGGCGAAATCTCAGCGATGGGTCTTCCCCATCCGGCTGGCGGCGGCGTCGCGCCTGACTTCATCGCTCGCAGGGCGGACATCGTATCGCGGGCGGATCCGAATGGCATGCCGGCTATGATCGCGGCGCCTGCAAACAATGTGGGATAGTTCGCGACAAGTGCACCCGTCATCGCCCCGCCGGCGGACAGCCCCGCGACGAAGATCCTCGATCGGTCGATGCGATGTCGCTCGCATATGTGCTCGACCATCTGCTTGATTGAACGCACCTCGCCGCGGTCTCGGGCGACGGCGCTTGGTCGAAACCAGTTGAAGCAATTTTGCGAATTGTTTGCTCTCTTCTGCTGCGGATAAAGAAGAACGAAACCGCGCTCTTTCGCGAGCTTGGAGAAGCCCGCCGCGACATCCAGGCTTTCGGGAGTCTGATGGCAGCCATGAAGCAAGACGACAAGCGCGGGGTTCTTTGGCAGCCGCGTGGTCGGGACGAAGGATTTCATCACCAAGCGACCCGGATTGCTTCCAAACGCGGTTGTCTCGACCAAAACCGGCTTCGCGGGGCGGGATGGGGAGGTTGTACGTTTCGGTTTGGTTCGGGTCGCTCCGACAGCTTTCCCGATCAGCTTGCTGATTTTCTTTTAGGCTCTGAGGGCCCTCACTAGCGATCTGCCGAAACTGAACTTCATACGTCAAGGTCCTCAACCTGCGATAGGAGCGTTCGCAGACCAGGCTGCGTACCGCTCGGTTCGCGGCTCTCGATGTGTCCTTTTGGAATGCCCCATCTGCGGCTGCGGCTGTCGATCCAATCCGCGGGTAGGGGAACCACGCCGGACCATCGTTGTTCCCTAGACCTTGGCCTTCTCGCCAGCGTCGCTAGAAGAAAGGAACTTGGTCGTCACAGAGACGATGTTTTCATCAAGCCACTGCGCCATTGCCTTCTTCTTCAGCACGATTTGCTTGGAGGGGAGCGCTGATGGCGCCGTAACTGCACGGCGTCGACGATAGTCAGCCCCGATTGAAGGCCGCCGATTCGCAGTTCTCGAAAGCGATTCGCGAATGAGTCCTTCGCCGGAGGACAGTGCCCCCGGGCTCGGGGCGTGCGTGATGAGCGAGATCGCGTCGGTGCAGACCTGCAGTAGTCAGGTTGTCCGCGTTCCTCCCACGCCGGATTCGCGTTGGCCTTATGCCGTGACGCGGCTATGGTTAGGATGAGAGATTTTGCGAACTATTATTCCTACGCCGGTGGCGGTGAAGACTGGCCAGCGAACAAGGCAGACATGTCTATCCAACGTACGAGCTTCTATGTCATGCTAGCGCTGGTGACGATCGCGTTCATCTGGCTGCTTGTCCCCTATTACGCGGCGGTCTTCTGGGCGGTGATCCTCGCGATCATCTTCTTTCCAGTGAACATGCGACTGGCGCTTTTACTTGGAGGCCGTCGAGGCATCGCTGCCCTGCTGACGGTGCTGATGTGCATCGGCCTCGTCATCGTACCGGCATTGATTATCCTCGTTTCTCTTATCCAGGAAGGCACCAGTCTTTACCAACGGATAAGCAGCAACGAAATCGACCTCAATGACTATCTGGTCCGGATTCAGAATGCGTTGCCCGGCTTCATCGACAACTGGCTGAACTCATTGAAGCTGGGCGGCTTTGCGGAGCTTCGCGCGAACATCTCCTCAGGCGCAGTACAGGCAAGCCGGTCGGTCGCCGGCAGCGTGCTGAGTTTTGGCCAAAACACGCTGCAGTTCTTCATCAGCTTCGGGATCATGCTTTATCTGCTTTTCTTCCTCTTCAGGGATGGCGCTGACCTCGGCCGGACTATCCGACATGCAATCCCTCTCAACGACGACTATACCCGCCAGTTTCGCGACAAGTTTTCCGCTGTCGTTCGGGCAACCGTCAAGGGGAATATCATCATTGCTGTGATCCAAGGAACGATCGGAGGCGTGGCATTCTGGGCTCTTGGAGTGGAGGCCGCCCTTTTGTGGGGCGTGACCATGGCGTTCATGTCAATGCTGCCTGCAATTGGAGCAGCACTTGTATGGGTTCCAGCCGCCATCTGGCTAGTTCTCACGGGTGCCTGGTTGAAAGCAGCAATCCTGGTTCTCATCGGCGTATTTGTCATAGGGCTAATCGATAACCTGCTGCGTCCGCCACTGGTGGGCCAAGGGACGCGGCTGCCCGACTATGTGGTGTTGATCTCAACGGTCGGCGGCATCTCCCTGTTCGGCATCAATGGTTTTGTCATTGGCCCCTTGATTGCCGCCCTGTTTATCTCGGCATGGTCGCTTTTCGCCGAACAGCAGATCGCAGACAGATCAGAGAGCAAGGATATCGAATAGAAACTTTATAGGCTGTCCGGCACGTTGGCCAACGGAGGGGCACTGCCCTTCATTGATATTTCATCCCTCCCATGTACTCCACCGACATAGTTCAATCTCGACGACGCGCTTGGACAAGGCGAAGTCTTGTCCATCAAGAGCTGGCCGATCGGGTTGAAGCTGCCAGTTGGGCGGTGACCTGGAAGTATCGGCCGCGCTCGCCGAGCTTTATGTCCACCACGTTTGAGCGGCGCATCTGGGGTGCCTCCCCGTCTTGAGCTTTCCACTCACGACGTTGCCTCACCAAATAAAGTAAGACGTTTACGGTACTTTTTATCGATGTCCTGACCATATGAATGTCCTAAACGACGGCTTGCGCGTGCTCAGAGGAATCCCACCATGGCGAGAACCACGGCGGAATACCCTGACCCGGCACTTGGAGTGGCGATGACGAAACTCAGCATCCGACATACCACGACCTACCGTTATCGTTATCCGATTGCGCTCGGGCCCCACCGATTGACCCTTCGCCCTCGAGAAGGGCGCGAACTCCTGCTCGTCAGCCATGACGTCGTTTCATGGCCAGATGCAAAAATGAGTTGGGCGACCGACGTGTTTGCGAATGCCGTCGCGACGGCTAGGTTCGCGGAGCCAACAGATTGCCTGAAAATCGACAGCAAAGCGGTGGTCGACCTAACGTCGGCAGCCTGGCCGGTTTTCGATATCGCAGCGTCTGCCATCACTTACCCCTTTTCCTATGGTGAGCACGAATGGAAGGATCTTGGTGGCCTGCGAGAAGTCCAATACCCCGATCCTTCCAACCTGTTTCAGCAGTGGGTACGGGCGTTCGTTAGATCCGGCTCGACTGATACCCTCTCGCTTTTAAAAGACCTCAGCGGCGGCGTGTCGAACGAGATTACCTATCAAAGCCGGGAGGCCGAGGGGACGCAATCACCACTGGAAACTCTTGCTGTTCGATCTGGCAGTTGTCGCGATTTCGCGGTCCTTTTTGCTGAAGCCGCCCGGCTTCTGGGTTTCGGCGCGCGAATCGTGTCAGGATACCTTTTCAACCCCAATCAGATGCTCTTTGGCTCGAGGGACAGCGGATCGACCCATGCCTGGGTAGACGTGTTTCTCCCCGGCGCCGGATGGATTACCTTCGACCCGACAAATCGCTCCATGGGTGGTGCAAATCTCATCCCTGTGGCAGTGGTCCGTGATATTGCGCACGCAGTGCCGATCTCCGGCGGCTTCACTGGCGCCGCCAATGCGTTTGTGTCGATGGACGTCGCCGTCGAGGTTTCTGAGTTGTGACAGGCCCTGAGCGTCACAGGGGGCTATATTGCGATCATCGTTTAGTGAGCTGAACGCGCCGGTGGCCTTCGACAGACGCCTGCCATTGGACCATCGGTCCATTTCATCGTAGGGCCTGCCCTTATACAAGTTCGGGCGACCGGCAACAGGTACTCCGGATCCTATGTCGGCGCGGGCACTGGCACCGCTGGCCTCGGCGGGCAGCGTGCCGGCGACACAATCAACCTTGGCATCACCTCGGCGAAGGAAGTGAGCGGTGATCGACGGGCGCAGATGACGATCGAGAAGGTCGGAGCGTCTGGCATGCGACTTACGACGGTCGATACCGATCCGAAGACGGGGAAGTCGGTTGTCACGAGCCGCATTGATCTGCGCCGGAGCTGATCCGGAGAATTCTCGTTGAGTAGCGATCAACCATGTCGTCCTATATAATCAACCAACTTCAGCCAAGCACACCTCAGCCCCGTGGGTGGCAAGCAGATCGTCCTGTGCGCGATCCAGGCCAGTCCCCGCGGATAAGCAGCACTCCGCGCGATGGAAGTGATGCTTCCGATTATTTCTTTCGCTTAGAAGCCGCCCAACCGCACGCCGCGCCAACGGCTATGCCGATTGCCATTCCAATTGGGACGCTGTCGAGCATCGTTGCACCGAATGCCGCCCCCAGACCGGCACCTACCCCGATCCCGAAAGCAGTTGCTCGCGCGGTCACTGGCCGCCCTCTCTCACTGTCGGCGACGCCGACGGTCGTGGCTCGACTTCTCCTGGGGTGAAAAAAGTGAGACACGCCACAGCAAGAATGATCGCGATGACGAAGATGGTCAGCACCACGCCGCGTCTTCGAGGCGAACTTCCGCGTCTACGGCGTGCCGCCGTTCGGCTCACGCGCCAGCCGACGATGCGTCGGGCGAAGGCGTCGATGACGAAGGCCACGTAGACGAAGCCCTGCCAGGTTGCGACGTAGGTAAAATCCGAAACCCAGAGCCTGTTCGGCGCAGGAGCCTTGAACTGGCGGTTCACGCGGTCGAGCGGGCTGGGAGCCGTTTTGTGACCGTCGTGCGGATCGCCTTGCCCCGGATGATACCCCGAAGTCCCATCAATCGCATGAGCCGGGCGACGGTGGAGCGGGCAACGTCGAAGCCCTCCCGCTTCAATTGCCGCCAGACCTTGCGCGCTTGATGAAGTCGTCAAGCTACTAACGGCTTAACCGGCCGCCACCCGAGACCCGGGAGCGATTGGAGCATCCAGTTAAATTCAACTGTGGGCCCAGCCTTTCACCAGACGCCCAAGAACGACACGGATCGCCCGAGCAGCGGCACTCTGCCGAGGGTGAAAATCGATCCGTCGCGGGCAAACCGCAATCGATGCCGAGTGCCCGGAACTTCTATGGTAACTCGATGTTGTAATCGGCATGAGCCAAACAGACCAAAAAGCCGCAAAAGGCATGATCAAACGTATCTCGATCTGCAATGCAATGTCGCCGCGGGCGCGGACCGATAACCGGTCCACGTCCAGGCGTTTGGCAATGTTCTCGTAGTAGGTTGACGGGGCAATCGGCAACAGTCTGCAGATCGGCTCGACGCGGACAATCAGATGCCGAACGGATTTCGATCGCTCCGCCTGCCAGCTGCGCTGCAGCGGGTCGCAGGTTCTCATTCGGTTCGCCCTTAGCGTACGATTTCGGACGACTCTTGTTCTGGCCCCATCCTGAAGCGCAGCAGACACCGAGCATAGTTAGGCCAACCAGAACGAAAAATAGGTGATCGCTATGAAAAACCTCATCCCCGCCCGCTTCCATACCTACGACTTCACGCGCCTGTTCGTATCGCTTGCGTTTACGCTGGCGATTGCTGTGATTGTCTATTCGGTTCTTTTCGGAAGCATCCTCTAGTCGTCTGATCAAGCGTGCTTCCGCTCTACGGAGCTGGAAAAACACCCTGGGCGGCCGTTCGGGGTGCCGCGCGATTGAAAGAAGCTGGTAAGTTATCCAGACATTAGCTCTTTCATGCGCGTAAAATGGACCTGGCATTGGGAAGAGTTGGTCGGGACTTTATCGATGACACAGGCTCAGGCTATCGCCTTCGCCATTCTGATCGGCCTGATGGTCGCTTTCATATGGGGACGGCTCCGCTACGACCTCATTGCGGTTCTCGCGTTGCTTGCCGCGGTTTTCACCGGCATCGTGCCGCACAAGGCAGCGTTCTCCGGCTTCGGCGACGACATTGTCATCATTGTAGCCAGCGCGCTGGTCGTCAGCGCCGCGATTGAGCGCAGTGGTGTGATAGGGGCATTCCTCCATCGGGTGGCGCCCAGCGTGACCTCTGTGCAGGCTCAGGTTGTTATTCTCGTAACGACCGTCTCGGTTCTCTCCGTGTTCATCAAGAACATCGGCGCGTTGGCGATGATGATCCCAGTCGCATTCCAGATGGCGCGCCGGTCGAAAGCTTCCCCTTCGTCCTTTCTCATGCCGATGGCGTTCGGTTCCCTGCTTGGTGGGCTCATGACCCTCATTGGCACATCGCCGAATATTGTCGTTTCCCGGATGCGCGAGGAACTGACGGGCCGACCTTTCAACATGTTCGATTTCACTCCTGTCGGCTTAGGGCTTGTCGCAGCGGGGGTAGTCTTTTTGGCGTTTGGCTACCGACTGCTTCCCCCGGGACGCGAGGCGGTCGCGACAATGGAGAAGGCGCTTAACATCAAGGACTACATGACAGAGGCCCGCATTACTGCGAGTTCGACCGTTCTCGGCAAGTCGATCGGTCATTTGTCGACCTTGTTGGACGAGGAGGTCCTTGTCACCGGCCTTGTCCGCAACCGGGTCGAGCGCCTGATGGCACGGCCGGACGTCGTCCTTCGTCAGGGCGATATCGTTCTGTTGGAAGGTGACCCTCAAGCGTTGGAGCGAGGCATCAGTCGCGCGCGTCTGGAACTGGAGGGGCACGACCGCCCCACGGAAGCAAAAGGAGTTGACGAGGAGATTGCCGGGATTGAGGTGGTGATCGGCCCGAAATCAGTCTTGATCGGGCAAACCGCCAAGCGCTTGGCGCTACATGACCGTTTCAATATCAATCTTCTCGCGGTGAGCCGGAGCAGCAAGCGCTTCACCGAGCGTTTGCGCGACATCGCGTTAAGACCAGGGGACGTTCTCGTTTTGAAGGGCGATCTCGTGCTTCTCCCAACCAGGTTGATGGAACTCGGTCTTCTTCCGTTAGCCGGGCGCGAAATCCGCTTGGGGAACCCCCGAAAAGGTCTGATTCCGGTGGTGGTCCTGACTGGTGCCATGATGCTAACTGCATTAGGCCTGCTGCCCGTTGCCACGGCTTTCTTTACGGCTGCTGTCCTGACGGTACTGCTCGGTTCACTTTCGCTTCGGGAAGCTTACGAGGCTGTGGACTGGCCCATCCTGATAATGCTCGGCGCTCTCATTCCGGTCAGCGAGTCGATCCGTGCGACCGGTGGTGCCGACCTTATCGCCGGCGGCCTCGCTCAGCTCTCCAACACCTTGCCCCCCTACGGCGCCCTTGCAATGATCATGGTGGCAGCAATGGCGGCGACGCCGTTTCTAAACAATGCAGCCACCGTTCTCGTGATTGCCCCGATCGCGGTAACGCTTGCTCAGCGCCTTGGCTACAATCCGGATTCGTTTCTGATGGCAGTCGCTGTGGGGGCGGCCTGCGATTTTCTCACGCCTGTTGGACATCAGTGCAACACTTTGGTGCTGGGTCCCGGCGGTTATCGCTTCGGTGACTATTGGAAGTTGGGGCTGCCGCTCTCGTTCATCGTGGTCGTGCTGGGCGTGCCTCTGATCCTGTGGTTTTGGCCGCCAGTTTAGCGTGGTGGCGTCGTTTCAATTTCGCCGATTTCCGGTTTACCGGGTTCACGGTGGCGTCAGCCTAAAGTCTGCCCGTCGGAAGCCTATGTGCCGCTCTACTACGCGCCAGGTGAGGCTTACCAGTTCGACTGGAGCCACGAGATCATTCTGATCAACGGCGTGACGACGACCGTGAAGGTCGCCCATGTCCGGCTCTGCCACAGCCGGATGATGTTCGCCCGAGCCTACATGCGCGAGAGCCAGGAGATGGTGTTCGATGCCCATGACAAGGCCTTCGTCTTCTTCCGTGGCACCAGCACGCGCGGCATCTACGATAACATGAAGACTGCGGTCGAGGCGGTGTTCGTCGGCAAGGAGCGACAATACAATCGCCGCTTCCTGCAGATGTGCAGCCACTATCTGGTCCATCCCGTTGCCTGCACGCCCGCATCCGGATGGGAGAAGGGACAGGTCGAGAACCAGGTCGGTCTAGTGCGCGAGCGCTTCTTCACTCCACGCCTACGGGTCAAAAGCCTGGAGGAGCTGAACGTCTGGCTGCTCGACAAATGCATCGTCTACGCCAAGGCACACCGCCATCCCGAGCAGACCGAGCGGATGATCTGGCAGATGTTCGAGGAGGAGCGCGGCAGCCTGGTGCATTACGTTGGACCGTTCGATGGCTTCCACGGCGTTCCCGCCTCGGTGTCGAAGACCTGCACAGTCCGCTTCGACAACAACAAATACTCTGTCCTCTCGACTGCGGTCGCCCGTCCCGTCGAGGTTCACGCCTATGCCGAGAAGATCGTCATCAGGCAGGACGGCGTGAATGTCGGCGAGCATCGGCGTTGCTTTGGTCGTGGCGAGACGATCTACGATCCCTGGCATTATGTCCCCGTTCTGGCACGCAAACCCGGTGCTTTACGCAATGGTGCGCCGTTCCGTGAATGGGTCTTACCCACAGCTATGGAGAAAGTGCGCCGACGGCTGAAGAGCGTCCATCATGGTGATCGGCAGATGCTCACTATCCTTGGCTGTGTTCACACCGACGGTCTGGCGGCCGTCGATGCTGCCTGCCAGGAGGCTTTGGATCACGGTGTCTGCTCGGCCTCGGTGATCATCAACATTCTCGCCCGCAGCCGTGATCCGGCTCCGGCCGTAACCCTGCAAACCCCGGATGCGTTGCGGCTTACCCATGAACCAGTCGCCGACAGCGCACGCTATGACAGCCTCAGGAGGGCAAGCTGATGGAACGCACACAGGTTCTCGAACTCATGAGCACGCTGAAGCTCTATGGAATGCGCAGCGCCTACGACGAGGTCATGGGCAACGGCATCAAACGGCAGCACGAACCGCCGCGCATCGTTGGCGATCTGTTGCAGTCGGAGATCGCCGAGAAGCAGGCCCGCTCCATTCGCTACCAACTCAGCATCGCCAAGCTGCCGCTCGCAAAGGACATTGATGACTTCGACTTCGCCGATACGCCCGTCAATGAACCCCCCGCGGCCCACTTTCTTTGGTGATACGAGCATCCGACCGACGACGATCTCCATTTTGAGCGCGTCAGGCGCGATAAGCAGTTTTGCGCTCAACGAACATCGCGAGCAGTGAGTGTGAATTTATTTCCGCGTCGATTCGCATAGACTCTGGAGGCGGCTTCCTGAAGAGCGTGCGGCGTCATGCCCAGGTGCTTTGCCGTCCTAATCGCGACGCAATTAGAGCGTAATGATAATCGGTCGTCGTTTGGCCGCTATGGCTTTTTCGCGGTGTCAGAGACCCTTGACCCGCCATCCTCCCGAATTCCGATGGGCAACGCCCGGTGCTGCTGGCCGGATGAAGCGGCCAACCCGCTTTCCGTCAGCCAGTAGTGAGACCGTTTTCGGAGATTATCGCCATGTCAACGCGCACAACTAATACCATCGTTCACTTTTCTGCACCTTTTGAACTGCCAGATATCGATGGAATCCATCCGGCAGGTGATTACAAGATCGAGCGGGATGAGGAATTGATCGAAGGGCTTTCACGACTGGCCTATCAGCATGTCGCAACGTTCATTCATCTGCCGTCGATTTCTGCCGGCAACCGGATGCGGCAATTCGTCAAAATAGATCCTAATCTTCTCGAACATTTATTGAGCGCGACGCCTTCACACGGGGAGGACGCACCATGAACGCACTGGAAGAGCGGAAAAGAGCGCTGGAGGAAAGTACTTCCTGGATACCGAATTGGCGTTCAAGGTGAGCTCTCCTCGAGACCGGCTTCTCGCCCAATGGGTGTCGGAAGTGATCGGCACTACCGATATCGAAGCCTACGTCGCCGAAATCATCGGGAGACGAGGGAGTGGTGGCAAAAATCCTCGCCGATGTTCGATCTGGAGGTAAGGTTTTGGACGAGAAGGAGCTTCGAGACCGGATGGACAAGCTGATGGCGAGTGCAATAGAAGAAATCGCGGTGTTGACACCGACGGCGAAGATGGCGGCGACGGTGACACCGCCACCGCGCAAGCGCCTCCACAGAACACATCTCGCCGGTCGTTGCCGAATAGACCGGCTGGGTTTCGATCTGCGTCTTCGGCGATGTCACGTTGTCTGTGGCTTAACGGTTCGCGGATAACTGGGCGGGGATGAGCGAACGTACCATCAGCTACAAGAACCACCGCTTTCCGCCGCAGATCATCGCCCGCGCGGTCTGGCTGTATTTCCGGTTCCCTTTGAGCCTGCGGCTGGTTGAGGAGATGCTGTTGGAGCGCGGGGTTGTTGTGTCGTATGAAACGATCCGGCGATGGGGCCGCAAATTCGGTCCGACCTATGCAAAGCAACTGCGCCACAAGAAGCCCTCGCGAGCAGACATCTGGCATCTGGATGAGGTGGTGATTTGCATCGCCGGACGAAAGACTGGCTGTGGCGCGCCGTCGATCAGGATGGCTATGTTCTCGATGAGATCGTCCAGACCCGCCGCGATACCAAGGCCGCCAAGCGATTGCTGATCAGGCTGCTAAGGAAGCAAGGTCTCATGCCGAAGCGCATCGTCACCGACAAACTGCGCTCGTACGGCGCGGCAAAGCGGGAAGTCATGCCAGATGTCGAACATCGATCTCACAAGGGTCTCAACAACCGGGCGGAGAACTCTCACCTACCGCTGCGAAAACGAGAACGGATGATGCAGGGATTTCGATCGGCCGGCGGCGTGCAGCGCTTCGTATCGATCTTTTCGGCAGGCAGAAATCTCTTCGTCGCACCACCTCAAATATGCTCAGCTCGTGCCACCCACATCCATCGAATCCGCGCCATGGCACAGTGGAAGGCCGTGACCGGCGCACGTGCCTGATTTCGCAGATCCACAGCCTCTTCGATCACTGACGAAACAACGTGACATCGCCTGAGAATCTCCTTCATCAGCGCGCGACCGGCTTCCTTGCGCTCATGGTGGACCTTGCCCATCACGGTCATTGCGAAGGCATCACCGGAGGTCGGAACGAACCGACCGATATCCTGGCCGATCTCGCCGATGCGACGGGTCGACACCTCGATGTCACGTTCCGCATCGCGCATCTGCCGGCGCACCGCATACTGGACATCGTCATGGGCGGCGCGGCGGAGTCGTCGGCGCTGCGCTTGGCCTGGCGGACGATCTGAGTTCGGCCGCCTCTCGGCCCGCCAGAAGGAGCCCCAGCGCTTAACGTCTCCATTTTGTGAGGTCGGGAGGGCGACCGAACAAGAGCGGTGGACACGGTGATTGCTGCTTTCCCCCAGCTAGATGCGGCGGGGGTGAAGCAGCGGGGCCAGTGACAGCTTGAGAACCGCGGCGATAACCAGCATCCAGACTGGAACAGTGAACCCCCCGGTGCTGTCGCGCGCCACGCCAAGCAAGAATGGACCCAAGGCGCCTACGAAGTAACCAATGCCCAGAACAAAGGCTGTCCAGGAGTTCGCTTCGTTCGCATCGCGTGCATGATCGAGCGGCAGGACCATGCCCAGGGTAAAGGAGCCTCCGATACCCAAGGCGGTCAGGGGAATGCAAAGATACGGCATCATCGACGGCATGAGGGCAATCGCCAGGATACCGGACAGCGACCCAGACGCGAAGAGAGCAATCAGACGCCGCCGATCGTTGTTCCGACTGATGAAACCGGCAAGGGGATTTGCAACCATAAATGCGGCAGTGAAACTGGCGAGGAGTACCGCCGCATCCGTGCCGCTCATGCCGCGCTCGATATACATGGGCGCCGTCCACGCGATCAGACCAAAGAACAGGAAGTTGTTGAGCGCGAAATAAGACGCGGCCAACCACGCCACTCGGTTGGTGAACGGGAGCGAACTACCCTTCTGGGGAGCAAGCGTGCCAGACCGAACGGCCTCGGCTCTCCGTTCCGCTCGCGCAATCACCATCCAGGCGCCGATCGCGATAAAACCAGGCAGGGTGAAGATGCCCGCACCGAGTCTCCATCCGCCGCTTGCTTCAGCCAGGGGGCCGGCCAGTGCAGCCGATATTGTGCTCCCCAGCCCGATCGCGGAGGCATAGATGCCGGTGAACAGCGCCACACGGTGCGGATAGTTCTTCTTGATAAAGCCGGCGACCAAGGCTCCGGCAACGGCAATTCCCGCACCCACACCCGCCGTGGCGACGAAGAGTGAGATAACGCTGTCCGCAAACGCACGCGCGAGAGTGGCGATGGTAAGGGTGGCGAGCGCAACAAGCATCACCTTGTCGCGCCCGAAGCGGCGGGCAAGCCATGGTGTCGGGAAAGCGAACAGCCCCATCAACAGTGCAGGGATTGCTGTCAGCAACGATGCCTGTGCGTTCGAAATCGCAAACTCGTTCCGGATAGAAGGAAGAAGAGGACCGACCGACACAATAGCCGGTCGCAGGTCGATAGCGACCAGCACCACACAGGTGATGGCGACCGCCATGGTCAATTCAGAGGACTTGCGGTGCTCGTCCTTATCGCAATCAGCTCCATTCAATTTGATTTCTCCCGAGGTTGATGACCTCCTCGCAGGACGCGCGAAGCCCTTGACTGGTTGTCCAGTCTTCGAAGCGCGGCGAGTGGTTGGTTTGATGACTGAGCGAGGTCGCCGGGCTCTGTTCCGACGACAGGCGCTCGCCGGAGATTACGAGGAGGCTACCGAGCCGGCCTCGGCGATGGCGATGTCTTCAGCGACGGTCCCACCGCTCACGCCAATTGCGGCGATCGTCCGCCCTTCAAATTGGATGGGAATGCCGCCTCCAAAAACCACGACCCTTCCACCATGAGAATGCTGGATGCCGTAGAGTTCGGCGCCAGGCTGGGCCAGTGCATTGAGCGCGTCCGTCCTCTTGTTGAAAATGTGAGCGGTAAAGGCTTTGTCGATGGCAAGCGCCGCTGAGCCTGCCATCGCCCCGTCCTGGCGAATAAAGGACAGCAGGTGCCCAGACGAGTCGACGACGGCGATTGAGCAGGCAAGATCCAGCGAGCGGGCGGCGGCGATCGACCTTTCGATCATCTGTTGGGCGTCCGACAGCAATATCGTTGCAACGGTAGTGGACATGGCAAACTCCAGTTTCTGAAGGTGATCCGCCGACACAAGCCGTCGGCAGATCACGGTGTTCCAGTTTGTTCAGGCGGTCTTGGCCTACCTCTGGCTCAAAGTGCCTAGCAGCGCCTCCGCTGCCTCGCTCGATGACGCCGGGTTCTGACCGGTGATAAGCTGGCCATCGACGACTGTGTGCACGCCCCAGTCCTTGACCTTGGAAAAGACCGCACCGAGGCCGATTAGTTCGTCCTCGACCAGGAACGGCACGACCTTCGTCAGACCGACAGCCTCTTCCTCGCTGTTGGTGAAGCCGGTGACGTAGCGTCCTTGAACGAACGGCGTGCCGTCGGGATTGGTCACGCGGTGCAGGACGCCCGGTGCATGGCAAACGAGAGCGATCGGCTTGCCGGCCGCGATGAAGGATTCGATCAGTCTGATCGAATTCGGATCTTCGGCCAGATCCCACAGCGGTCCGTGGCCGCCGGGGTAAAAGACCGTATCGAAGTCCTTCTGGTCGACGCTGTCCAGGCGCACAGTTTCTGCAAGCTGCGCCTTGGCAACCTCGTCGGCATTGAAGCGCCGCGTAAGGTCGGTCTGGAACATCGGCTCGTCGCTCTTCGGGTCGAGCGGCGGCTGGCCACCCTTTGGCGAGGCGAGGGTGATCTCGGCGCCGCCGTTCTTGAAGACATAGTACGGCGCTGCCAGCTCCTCGAGCCAGAAGCCGGTTATCTTGCCGGTGTTACCGAGAGTATCGTGGGAGGTAAGCACCATGAGGACTTTCATTGTCGGATCCTTCGTCAGATGATGCCGCGCCATGAGGCGTCGTGCCGGTTGATTTGGAGTTCGACCAGCTGCAGCGGCTTGTCGATGAGCTGATAGTGACACCTGCCCACATATTTCAGAAATTTACTTCTTTGATTTTAGATATTCATATGGAATTATATCTCGATGAGATACGATCTGAACCTGCTCCCGGTTTTCCTGGCCCTGATGGAAGAGCGGAGCGTGACACGGGCTGCAGCGCGACTGGGCATCACCCAGCCGGCGCTGTCCAATTCGTTGAACCGCCTGCGCGATACCCTGCGGGATCCGCTGTTCATCCGGGAAAGGTACGGCATAAGGCCGACGCAACTGGCCGAGGAGATCGCTCCGACGATCGAAGCAGCGCTGGCTCAATTGGACGATCTCATTTTCAACCAGCAGGAGTTCCAGCAGGAAAGCACCGAACGTCTGTTCACGCTCGCGCCCAACAGTTATGTCGAGCTCGTGCTGATGCCTGCCCTTGTGGCGCGGCTTCGTGAGCATGCGCCAGGAATTAAGCTCCGTATGACACCATTTGGGAATGACCTTGCCGAAACCGGGGTGATCTCTGGTACCACCGCAATGGTGCTTGGCCGGATCGTCGATCCGCCCGACAATCTTGTCGTCCAGCATCTGATGGACGACGGACTTGCCTGCGTGGTGCGCAAGGACCATCCTGACGTTCGAGACCGTATTTCCCGAGAACAATATGAAGGCCTCAAGCACGTGAACGTGCTTCCGCCGGGCCGGCTGCGCGCCGGCCTCTTCCAGGCATTGGGGCAACAAAACCTCAAGCGAGAGGTTGCCGTTTCTGTCACGCACTTCCTTGCCGTGCCAGAGATGCTTGCCGTCACGGATTACTGCGCAACGCTGCCGAGCCTTGTCTGCCGAAGCCTTGAACGCGATCCGCGGCTGAAGGTACTACCGGCGCCCGTCGATCTCGGCACTTTTCCAGTGCAGATGGCTTGGCACGTTCGCTATCGCCACGACCCGGCCCACAGGTGGTTGCGTTCGATGATCGGCGAACTGGCAATAGAAATGACTTCGGACGGGGCCTAAGATGGCTTTCTTGTATTCGTGTTGATGTCCGCAAAGGCCAAGCCCTACCATCCATCGTGCCGTATGCCGGTCACCAGATCCGGACTTGCCCGAGCTATCAGCAAGCGGCAGTCTCGTCGCACCATGCCGCCTGCTAGGTGCCGTCCAACCACCATTGTATGGCGGAAACCGGCCATATCCCGACGCCCGCTCGCGGACTGGCGCGGAAGATCTGCCGCCTTATCGGGCCGCTTGACCGGCCTGGCCGGCGATGTCATGGGGCGGAAATAACAATGCGGCCCGGGACATCGGAGGCTGAATTGTATATTGGCGTTATTCGATAGCCGGGGGCGATATGAGCAGGAAGCTTACAACCATCTTCGCAGCGGATATCGCGCAGTACAGCCAACATGTGGAAGACGACGAGATTGCCACCTTGGCCCACCCGGCGAATCTCCGGCAATCAATGGACGCGATCATTCGGGTGCATGAAGGGTCGATCGCCAACACGGCTGGCGACAGCGTCATTGCCGTCTCTACGTCTTGACGCAACAACGCACCCCGGAATGGGCGCAGCGGGCGTACAAGAAGGACGAAAGCGTTCAGGGAAAATCGGAAAAGGAGATACTGGCGAAATTCGATCTCGTGACGCAAGGGCATCTTGTGATTAGGCATGGAATAAGGACCCCGCACATGGGGTGATCGGCGTCCAAACGGGCCCCCCATCTGCGATGGGGTTACAACAGCCTCCGGTTTCATCGGAGGCTTTTTGTTTGGATGCTTATTGTGGAAACAATTCTGAAGATACGGCGGCTGGCCCATGTTCAGGGCAAGTCGATTAAGGCGATCTGCCGGGAGTTGGGCATATCGCGGAAAGTGGTGCGGAAGGTTTTGCGCACCGATGAGACGGAGTTCAAATACGAGCGGACCCGTCAACCTCAACCGAAGCTCGGCCTCTGGCGCGACCATCTCGATGGAATGCTGCTCGCCAATGAGGCGAAGGCTTCCCGCGAGCGGCTGACACTGATCCGGATATTCGAGGACTTGCGCGACCTCGGCTACGAGGGCGGTTACGACACAGTCCGGCGTTACGCCCGAACCTGGGCGAAGGAACGCGGCTCCGTAACGGCGGAAGCCTACGTGCCGCTCTATTATACGCCGGGCGAGGCTTACCAGTTTGACTGGAGCCACGAGATCATCGTGCTGAACGGCGTGACGACGACGGTAAAGGTGGCGCATGTCCGGCTCTGCCACAGCCGGATGATGTATGTGAGAGCCTATCCGCGCGAGACGCAGGAGATGGTCTTCGATGCCCATGACCGAGCATTCGCGTTCTTCGGCGGGGCCTGCACGCGCGGCATCTACGATAACATGAAGACCGCGGTGGAGACGGTCTTCGTCGGCAAGGAACGGCAATACAATCGCCGCTTCCTACAGATGTGCAGCCATTACCTGATCGAGCCGGTGGCCTGCACGCCGGCGTCGGGGTGGGAGAAGGGCCAGGTCGAGAACCAGGTCAATCTGGTGCGGGAACGCTTCTTCACGCCGCGGCTGCGCTTCAAATCCTACGATGAGCTGAATGGCTGGTTGCTGGACAAGTGCATCAGCTATGCCCGCGCCCATAAGCATGTCGATCAGACGGAGCGCACGATCTGGGAGGTGTTCGATGCCGAGCGGCCGCACCTGGTCGGCTATCCCGGCAAGTTCGACGGCTTCCACGCAGTGCAGGCCTCGATCGGCAAGACCTGCCTCGTGCGTTTCGACAACAACAAATACTCGGTGCTGTCCACGGCAGTCGGCCGCCCGGCCGAGATACATGCCTATGCCGATCGCATCGTCATCCGGCAGGATGGCGTGGAGATCGGCCAACACGATCGCTGCTTCGGCCGTGGCGAGACGATCTATAATCCCTGGCATTACGTGCCGGTCCTGACACGCAAACCGGGAGCGCTGCGCAACGGTGCGCCATTCCACGACTGGGTTTTGCCCGCCGCCATGGAGAAGGTGCGCCGCCGGCTGAAGGCCATGCATGACGGCGACCGGCAGATGGTGTCGATCCTCGAATGTGTGGGCCTGGACGGCCTCCCCGCCGTCGAAGCGGCCTGCCAGGAGGCGCTCGATCAGGGCGTATTCTCGGCTGCCGTCATCATCAACATCCTGGCCCGCAAGCGTGATCCGCAGCCGGCCGCCATCCTTTCCATTCCCGACGCGCTTCGCCTGACCCACGAGCCTCTGGCCGATTGCGCCCGTTACGACAGCCTCAGGAGGGCAAGCTGATATGGAACGATCCCAAATCCTTGACATGATGGGCACGCTGAAGCTGTTCGGCATGCGCAGCGCCTATGACGAGATCATGGCCTCCGGCATCAAGCGGCAGCACGAACCGCCACGCATCGTCGGCGACCTGCTTCAGTCGGAGATCGCCGAGAAGCAGGCGCGCTCCATCAAATACCAGATCACCGTCGCCAAGCTGCCGCTGGCCAAGGACATCGACGACTTCGACTTCACCGACACGCCGGTCAACGAAGGGCTCGTGCGCCAGCTTGCGACAGGAGCCTTCCTCGCCGAGCAGCACAATATCGTTCTGGTCGGCGGAACCGGCACGGGGAAGTCCCACCTGTCCATCGCGCTCGCACGCGCCCTAATCCGCAACGGCGCACGCGGCCGCTTCTTCAACGTCGTCGACCTCGTCAATCGGCTCGAGACGGAGGCACGTAGCGGAAAGCAGGGGCGGCTGGCCGACTTCATCACCAGACTCGACTTCGTCATCATGGACGAACTGGGCTATCTCCCATTCGCCCAGGCCGGCGGCCAGCTCCTCTTCCATCTCATCAGCAGGCTCTACGAGCGGACATCGATCATCGTCACGACAAACCTGGCCTTCGGCGAGTGGCCGGCCGTATTCGGCGACGCCAAGATGACCGCCGCTCTGCTCGACAGGCTAACCCACCATTGCGAGATCGTGGAAACCGGGAACGAATCCTGGCGCTTTAAAAACCGCTCTCAAAGCTAAAGCCGAAAAGACAAACAACCCGCGCCCGCAGGCCCCTGCGCTAAATGGAGAGCTCCGGGCCTACGCGCGCTGACCCGATGCAACCAGAGGCAGGGGTCCCTTTTGGGAGCCGATAAGGGGTCCCGTTACGACGCCGATTGACAGGGAGTCCATAAGCGCGGCGGCGAAGGCATCCGGGTAGCGGCAATTTCACGATCAATGGCAAGTCGTCGTCTGGGGCAGTTGAAAGGACTAGAACCCGCGGCCTCAATTGAGGTCGGATCCTTCGGCCGAAAATTCAGCGACTTAGAAGCGAGATGGAATGCATTCGACCGAAATTAATGATCATTTCCGCCTAACGGTTCAGCGCATTATTGAGGTCATGCAATCCGACCATCAGCATCATGGGGTCGGACGGAGAAGACAGGAAGCCGACGGCCTCGTAGAAGGCTCGTGCGTCATCTGAAATCGCATGAACGAGCATACCTCGGATGCCAACTACTTCAGCGGCATTGAGCAGGCGCAGGCCCGCGTCGCGCACCAATGCCCTGCCGATACCGCGCCCTTGGTAGGATTGATCAATGGCGAGGCGACCAAGCACAGCGACGGGAATTGGATCTGGCATATTACGCCTAAAGCGGCCAGGCGCTTCCGGCTGCTTGATGGCGCCGGAAGCGAGCGCGTAATAGGCGATGACGCGGCTCTCCTCACACACGACGAAGGTCCGTGATGCGCCGCTTGTTTGATTAGAACGGGCGCGACGTCGCAGCCAGTCGTCCAGTTCAACGACTCCGGAATTGAACTCGGCCAACTCATGATGATCGGTCAGGGGGGCCGGTGCGCTGAGGGTCACGCCTCATCCCACGGTGCTTTGGTCGACATGGTGCGTGCTAAACGCTCATTGGGCTGCGTGGGTGCATCGAGCCGGGCAAGGTATTCAGCATAGATTTCGGGGCTTACCGTGAAAATAGTGCGGTCGTGCAGCACTTCCTCGGCTCGGCGCTCGGAAGCTTCCAACATGAAATCCGTTCGCGTCTTCCCAAGCAACTCAGCGGCTCGATCAATCAGATTGCGGGTCGCAGGCTTTATGCGCATATTCAGCGGTACGCTTGCGTCCGAGCTTTTGCTCGTGTGTGAGGTCGGCATGGCAAACTCCTGTTGCACCGATATAGCGTAACGACAATATCTTTACAAGGTCCGTAAAGGCATTGTCGTTCCACAATTCGCGCGTTCCTAATTCGCGGCATTTAGCTCGCCTAAGCTCTTGATGGGATTGAACCATCGATCACGCTATTCCGTCGTGCGGCATATCGTTGATTTATGGAACCAGGCTACAGTTCCTGCGCAGACGCGATCATCTGTCGACCCAGATTGAGGCAGAGTCTCAACGAGCAGGCGGCGCTGTCGAACCGCGCAGCACGAATTCGACCTCCACCACGGTCTGAGCATGGTCCCGTCCATGGCTCTGTTTCGCGTAGAGATGATCTATGCGGCTGACGATCTGGTCGACGGGCATGCTGAGCGAGTCGATGCCAGGTCCTATGAGACGGAATGTGTCGCAGTCACCAAAGCTGACGATCGACAGGTCTCGCGGCACGGAGATGCCGCGCTCCTGCACAAGGTCGAGCAAGCCGAGCGCGCTAAGATACGAGGCGCACACTATCGCCGTGGGCGGATCGTTCATGTCGAGCAGTTCCATCCCTGCGAAATACCCGGTTTCCCGGGACCATTCGTTTCCGACGATGAGAGCTTCGTCCACGCCGGGACCGCTTGCCAGGGCGCGCGTGTAGCCGTCGAGCCGCCCGCGGGCCGAACTGTGCCCCGGTCGCCCTGCTATCAACCCGATCCGCTTGTGACCGAGACCGATCAAGTGCCCGACGGCCTTTTCCATGCCGTTGGCGTCGCCGAAGAGAACGCGGTCACAGTTCAGGCCTGGGAGATCGTTGTTGAACAGGATGATATGAGTATCGAGTCCGCGGAGCAGCGGCGAGTCCTGCATCGCTGCGAAGTCACCGGACGCGATAAGAGCCTCGATGCGGTGCTCCGCGAAGAATCTCAAGGCGTCCACCATGATCTCTGGACTGCCGTCGTGGGTCAGCGGTATCACAATGCGCCCGCGGGACTGCATCCTGGTTGTCAGTGCCGCGAGGATATCTATCTGGAGCTCGTCGTAGGATGACACGAGGAACCCGACGAGGCGGCTTGCCTCCTTGCGTATGGTGGCGGCCGCGACATTCTTGACGAAGCCAAGCCGCTCGATCGCCGCCTCGATCCGCTCCTGGCTCCCGGAACGGATGGGCCTTCCATTGAGGTAGCGAGACACCGTCCCGACCGCGACCTCTGCTGCCCGCGCGACATCATGGATCGTGGGCTTCTTTTGCGAGGCGGCCTTGCGCGCGGAAGATGTTCGCAGATCCAACTCTAGTTCGAGCCCCCTGGCACACGAGAGAGGCGACCGTCCGCGCCCCGCTTCAAACTCATCTCATCTCCGGCCTCGAACTGCAACACGAACGACTGGTCGCCGTGGCGGAAAGCCCGCTCCTGTCTGGTTTCACTTCGCACCCGCAGCTCCTGAAGGGCGCTGGCAACCCACAGCATGTCGATTTCAAGCCGTCCTCGACACCGCAGACCTCGCGCCTCCCCGCACGACCAGGCTGCGGGGAGCGCTGGTAGCAGTGCCACCTCTTCCGTCTGACTTTGGACCAGCATTTCGGCGACGGCCCCCGTGTAACCGAAGTTGGCGTCGATGTTGAATGGCGGGCAGGCCGTGAGGAGGTTGGGGTAGATTCCGCCACCGACATGGGCTTCAAACTCAACCGTCCAGTCAACCGGATTGAGAAGGTGGCCGATGTTGCGGTAAGCCATTTCAGCCTCTCCCAACCTCGCCCAGAGTGCAGCTTTCCAGGCGAAGGACCAACCTGTCCCGGGGTCGCCGCGTTCGACGAGCACCCTGGCGGCCGCCGCCGCGAGATCGGGTGTCGTTCTGGGCGAAATCTGGTTGCCGGGAAACAAGCCATAGAGATGCGAGACATGGCGGTGCGGATGCTCGGCCTGGGGCAAATCCTCGCTCCATTCCATCAACTGTCCATCCGCCGCGATCCCGATGTCCGGCAGACGCGGCGCGGCCGCCTTGGCCGAACGCGCCACGGCATCCGAAAGCCCGAGGGCTTCGGCCGCGTCCGCGACGGTCGAGAAGAACTCGCGAAGAAGGGCTATGTCCATCGACGCGCCGATGCTCAATGCATGGCGGGTGCCGTCGGGGAGAAGGTAGCTGTTCTCCGGCGACGTCGACGGCACGGTCGTCAATGTGCCGTCCGGCAGCTCCACGACCCAATCCAGGTAGAACTCAGCCGCGCTGCGGATGATCGGCCACGCCGTCTCTCGCAGGAAGACGTGGTCGCCGCCGAAGAGATAATGTTGCCAGAAGTGCTGGCAGAGCCACGCGCCACCGAGGTTCCAGAGGCTGTAGCGGATCGGATGGTCGTGCGCGCGCCCATGAAGCACGCCCACAGGCGTGGTCTGGTAGCGTCCGTCGACCTGGTGGTGCGCGACCCAGCCGCGCATGCCGTACAGGGCCGCCGCAGTCGTCGTTCCGGCGACGCTCAACCTTTCGACGAAATCGAAGAGCGGCCCATGGCATTCAGCGAGATTGCATGGCTCGGCGGGCCAATAGTTCATTTCGAGGTTTACGTTGAGCGTGTAGCTCGACCACCAAGGCGGCTGGACGCGGTCGTTCCAAATTCCCTGCAGGTTGATCGCCCGGCTCCCCGGGCGGCTCGCGGAGATCATGAGGTAGCGGCCGTAGTTGAAGAGCAAGGCCTCGAGACCGGGGTCGCGGGCTGCCTCCGCCTGGCGACGGAGCCGCGCATCGGTGGTCAGTCCAAACACGTCGGGGGCGGACGCGAGCGTCAGCGACGCCCGGTCGTAAAGTTTGCGGTGCGAGTCGACATGCCGCCGCAGGAGGTCGGCGTAGCCCCTGCCCTCAGCAGCATGCAGCCTGGCCCGGCAGTCATTCTCCAGCGCTTCGGTATCGCGGCCCACCGAGGTCGCCACGAGCAGCGTGAAGCTGCCGAGGGCGACGAGGCCGCCTCCGTCGGGCTGGCGCAAGCCGTCCGATACCACGCGGACCATCGTACAGCAGCGGAGGGGCGGTTCGTCCTCGTAGAAAATGTTTTCGCCGTAGCGGTTCCTGGCATCGACACCGGGCCAGTCCACCATGGAGGGCGCGTCGGCGAAGACCATCATGTCGCGCGCACGGTTTTCCCGAGAGTGCCGGGTTTTGGCGGTAAGCGCGAAGGCGGTCCGCGCATGTTCCGCTTCCGTGAATTCGGCGTGCAGCACCAAGACCTGGTCAGGATGTGACGAGAAACAAGTCCGTCGGACGCGACCGACGGACTTCGCCATATACTCGGTCTCTGCCGTGGCAGTGTAGAGGTCGAGACGACGGGCATAATCCGAGACCTCGCTATGGCCCCAGTCGATCCTGAGGTCCGCGCCAGGCAGATATGGCTGGTTGAACTCCGTGAGAAGCTTTTGCTCCACCAACGCCTCGGCCCCGCCGACATCTCCGGCAAACAGCCTCCTGCGCACCTCGGCCAGAACCAGCGGTCCTGCCTCCGAAGCTTTAGGCGCGTCCCTGCCCGCCCAGAAGCGATCGTCGTTCAGGCAAATGACGTCACGTGACGTCGCTCCACTAATCATCCCTCCGAGCCTGCCGTTGCCGACGGGAAGCGACTCGTTGAAGTTCCGGCCAGGCTGATCATAGCGCAGCACATGGCAGCCGTTGGCGGTCGCCCCGTCGATGCGGGGCTTCGTTTCGCTATTCATCCGGTTATTCCTTTACGCCGCCCGCGGTGAGGCCCTGAGTGATGAAGCGCAGGCCGAACAGGACCACGATGAGCGCCGGGACCGCGAGCAGGACGAGACTTGCGTTATAGCGGCCGATTCCAGTCGGGGTCGCTCCAAGCACTTCCTTAAACCGGAGGACCGCCTGAGCCGCCGTCGTCTGGGTGACGTCTGTCAGGAACAACGAAGGGAGGAGGAAGTCCTGCAGCGACCACATGATGGAAAGCGCGCCGAGATTGATGAGCGCCGGACGGCTGAGTGGCACGAAGATGTCGAGGAAAACCCGGCGATGCGATGCCCCGTCAATCAAGGCCACCTCGATGAGCGTCCTCGGTAGGCTCTCCGCGTAGTTGCGCACGAGCAGGACGCCGAACGGTAGCGTCATGGCAGCCTCGGGAAGGGCGACGCCGATCATGGTGTCGCGCAACCCCGCCTCGCGGGTGATGAAGAACAGCGGGATCAGGATTGACGTGAGGGGCACCGCCATGAACACCAGGACGATGTGGTAGAGCACTTCCCTGCCCTTGAACTCGAAATAGGTGAAACCGTAGCCCGCGAGCGCGGAGATCGCCACGACCACCACTGCGTGGAAGACCGCGATCACGAACGAGTTCAGATAGGTGCGCAACAGCGAGACGCCGCCAATGCTCTCTGTCAGAACGTCGATGAAGTTCTGCGCGCCATTGAACGCGAAGCCGCGGGTCACCGCCGCGATCAAAGGCAGAGACCAGACCGCCGCAAGGAAAACCAGGAGTGCTGTCATGAGGATGCGTTCGTGCGGCCTGCGGTACAGGAGATCGCGGGACGGGTTCATGGCCGATCGTCCTTGTGTGAGAAGCGCATGTGGAGAGCTGAGAGGATCAGCGTGACGATCAGCGTGACCACCGCGGCGGCGGAGCCGTAGCCGACGTTTGTGCCGGTTGTGGAGAAATTGTAGACATAGGTGCCGGTTATCTCGGTCGCCCCCGCGGGTCCGCCTCCGGTCGAGAAGAAGACGATTTCGAATGCCCGGAAGCTGGTGAGCAGCGTAGAGACGACGATCGTCCTATGCGTGCCCTTCATCAGCGGGAAGAGGATTTCGACGTAGAGACGCCAGGTCGACGCTCCGTCGATCACCGCGGACTCGATCAGCGAGGTATTCATCGTGCTGATGTTTGCAGTGTAGTAGAGGATCGGCAGTCCGATGACGTAGACGAAGAGGATGATCACGACCCCGTACGCCAGCGTCGGATCGATCAGCCAGCTTTGCGCCATCCAGCCGAGGCCGACGTCGCCGAGGAAGACGTTGACCGCGCCGAAACGCGTCTCGAGCATCGTCCTGAAGACCGAAGCGACGAGCGCGAGCGGCATGAGCGCGGGAAGCAGGAAGACCGTGTAGAGCAGCGTCTTACCGCGCCAGGTCGCCGACAATGTCACCGCGATGAAAAAGCCGATCGTCAGTGCCGCAGCCACGCTCACGCAGGCGAAGATGATGTTGTTGACGAACGCGGTGAGGAAGCGCGGGTCGCCGAGTAGGAGCACGAAGTTCTGCAGTCCGACCCATTTCCCGTTCACCAGCGCCATCGAAATACGCTGCAGGCTCGCATAGACCAGGAAGCCCGTGGTGAAGAAGTAATAGACGGCGAACATCAACGCGAGCGGGCCGAAGAAGAGCGCGGCTTCGCGTGATTGCAGTCTGTGGATGATCGACTTCTGGCCAGACATGACGTCTCCTTGCTTGCCTGAGCGCCCCGCGCGGCGAGCGCGCGGGGCGTCGTGCCCATCAGAGGGCGTTGGAGTAGCGACCGCTCTCCCACTCGCCCTGGAGGAACTTGGCTTGGGTGTCGGTGTCGGTTCCGCTCGTGATCGACTTGATGATCGCGTCGCCTACTACGTTCGAGAAGTCCGACACGTTGTTTCGGTCGCTTGATGCGTTCAGAAGGAGACCGGAGACCACGCCGTAGTCCTTCGCCGCCTGCTCGTTGGAGAAGATGCCGTCAGGCAGCTTGTAGCCTTCCTTCGAGGGCACGACGAAGAGCGTGTCGGCCCACTGTCCGACGCCTTCACCCGAGGTCATGAATTCGACGAACTTCACCGCCTCCGCCTTGTGGGCGGAGTTTTTCGGCACGGAGAGGCCGACCTCGATGAAACTGCGGATCGCAGGCTTGCCGCCGTCGAGGATGGCCGGAAGCGGTGACACGGTGACGTTTTCAAGCTTCAGGCCGTTGGCCTTGCGGAAGGGTGCCGAGACAGCGCCCATCTCCCACGTACCCTGGAGGAACATGACCGCCTTGCCCTGCTGGAAAAGCTCAACCGCGCGGCCGTAGTCGAGGTCGAGCGTGTCCTTGCCGAAGATGCCGTCCTTGTAGAGGCCGACGGTCGCGTCGAAACCTGCCTTGAACTCGGGGCCGTCGAACTTGCCGCCCTTGTCGTAGCGCAGCGAGTTGAACCAGCCGGGCGCGCCCTGTTCGATGATGGTGTCTGAAATCTCGTCGAGGAACCAATTGGCTCCCGTGAAAGCGACCGGAACGAGGTCGGGCCGCTTTTCCTTGATCGTCTTGACGAAGGCCGCGAGTTCCGCGCGGTCCTTAGGCACCGAAAGGCCGAGTTCTCTCATAAGGTCGAGGTTGTAGTAAGCGGCGACCGAGCCGAGCGTTCCCATCGGAGCGATGTAGAGCTTGTCGTCGCCGGAAAGCAACTTCGCCTGCATGATCGACTTCGCGACGAGCTGCTTTTCGATCGGCGAAGTGCCATACTGGCCATAGAGTTCGGGCAGCGGCTCGAGGTATTCCTTGACGAGCTTGACCATGCTGCTCGTCTGCACCGCGGCGACGTCGACCGGGTCGCCAGACGACAGCGCAAGCGGCAGGCGGTCCTGGTAAGCAGTGGACTCGAGGAAGGTGACCTTGACGTCGATGTTAGGATTGGCCTTTTCGAACGCGGCGACCGCCTTGTCGACGACCGGAGCGGGCGGTGCCCAGGTCCAGAAATTGATGGTCGTCTTGTCCTGCCCCATGGCCAGCGAGGCGCATGAAGTTGCAAGGACGGCGGCGATGGTAGCTAGTCTGGTGATGTGCACGGTCTTCCTCCCGGTGAGTGCCAACAAGCGTCTGTGTCCACCGCACTACGGTGACGGGGTCTCGACGCGGGACCCCGATGCATCGAAGAGGTGAAGGCGGGCGAGCGGCAGCGAGACGTCAATCGAGCTGCCTTGGAGCGAGCGGGCGTTTCCGCCTATCCGCGCGACAACGGGCCTGCCCGCAGGAACCCGTTCCGCCGAGGTTGCGAGGTGCAGGACGGAGTCCGCGCCGAGCGTCTCCACCAGCACGACATCGCATTTTAGCCGGATCGCATGAGCGTCATCGGCCGGGCCTAGCAGGATGTCCTCGGGGCGCACGCCGACCTTGGCGACACCCGGACCGAATCCGACATCCGCGCCCGGCAGGTCGGAAACTTCGAAGATGTTCATCGGAGGCGCGCCGATGAAGGTCGCGACGAACAAGTTGGCGGGGCGATCATAGACGTCCTGCGGTCGACCAACCTGCTGCACGCGGCCCGCGCTCATGATCACGACGCGGTCCGCCATGGTCATGGCTTCGATCTGGTCGTGTGTCACATAAAGCGTCGTGATCCCGAGCCGCCGCTGAAGGCGGGCGATTTCCACGCGCATGTGCATCCGCAGCCGCGCGTCGAGGTTTGAGAGCGGCTCGTCCATGAGGAAAATCTTGGGGTCACGCATGAGTGCGCGGCCCATGGCAACACGCTGCCTCTGCCCCCCGGATAGAGCACCAGGCTTGCGATCGAGCAACGCGTCGAGTTCGAGCAGTGCCGCGACCCCCCCGCCCGGGTGGCGCGGTCCGCTTTGGAGACACCGCGGAGCTTGAGGGGATACTCGAGGTTGGCGCGGACGCTCATGTGAGGATAAAGCGCGTAGTTCTGGAAGACCATCGCGATGTCGCGATCGCGCGGATGGGTGTCCTGCATGGCCTTGCCGTCGATGACGAGGGTTCCGTCGGTGATCGGCTCGAGCCCGGCGATCATGCGCAGCAGCGTCGTCTTTCCGCATCCCGAAGGTCCGAGCAGAGCAACGAATTCTCCCTTTTCGACCGAAAGGTCCACGGCGCTCACCGCCGTGTACGACGGTCCGAAGCGCTTGGTAACGCCGTCAAGGCGAACGAACTCTCCCAACTGACTCACTCCTCTTTCCAAGCCAATTGCCTAATGCTAATTGATATCGATGTCAACTAACGTTGAATATGAAAATACAAATGCGGTAATATTCTTTTATTGTCAGCACTTTAGAGTACGAACAAAACATGACATCGGTGCTTTGTATGTGAAGCCACCCCATCTCATGCCTCTATTTTCATGTAGGTGCCGCAGCATTCTGCAGCGCGCTGATCGGCACTCATGATCAGCGCCCGACGACCACCTTGATCAAAGCGTCGCGGATTCGGCGAGCGCGGGAAGTCGTCCGGAGCGGCCTGCAGATCGAGTCCGACCGAACGCAGCGCGGTCGCGACTCGACCTTCTGATCGAGATTTTTTGTTACTTCTGGAGTGGCGATCCGGCGGTGGCCCGACTCCGAGACGCTATGGTGATCGATCATGAGTTCGCGGAGGCGCTGCTCCAGCGTAGCGAACGGCGCAGAAGAATGATCGCGGACCTGGTCGCACGAATAACAGGGGAACATTCAACAGGCGCAGCTCTCCGGAGCGAGGTCCATCGAAGATGTTTGCGCCATCATAACGGACGCCGCTAGGGCAGCCATCATAAGAATCTCGTCCCCAGGCCAGGGCCCCAAATGCTAGGACTTCCCGGGCTAGAACTTCGTCAGGCTCTGATCGGTGGAGGAGTGCAAATAGTCGGCGCTGTGCCCTCGAATGCGGTGCGCTCGACCTGTTTGAGCAAGAGCTGCCGGACATCTCCGTTCTGCGTCCATCTTGGCGAAGAGCGTGTCACCCGCGATGATTTGGAAGTGGCTTCGACGTCGCGACACATGTTGCTCTTGAGTGGACTCGAACCATTGACCCGGTGACATCCATCGTGCGGTATATCGCTTGGAACCGAGCCACTGCGGCGGGAATACAATACCCTAACAAGCTGACGGCATTACTATTTTCTTACGGGCGGCGAACTGCCCAATTTTGTCGATTGGCAAGGAGGTCGTCGACGACGGCGGGATCGGCAAGCGTCGAAGTGTCGCCGAGGGCACCGAAATCGTCCTCGGCGATCTTGCGCAG
>NZ_NWSZ01000036.1:0-56601 GCF_002531885.1 Rhizobium sp. L9
TCGGTTCAGTACCTCGATCCGGAAGACGCTGACGACTCCACGACGGGCTACTTCCGCCTGCAGCGTTCGTTCTAATCCAATTGGTGAGTGTCCCCGGTCTTCGGGCCGGGGACGCTTCAAATCAGTTTCTGATCCGAGTGACCTCCAGCTACGGGGACGGGTCCGGTCTTCCCTGCCGGACCGTCCTTGCAGTGTTTTTGACACGCGCTCTTGTGGCTGCATTTCGGAGCACCATCCAGGTAAGCCGAACCGGCATGTTGTGTATCGCACGTCGGCATCCTGCAGGCCTTGATTGAGGCCATTCTTATTCTCAAGAGAGTTTGGGTTGACATGGGGCATTGGGTGGCTTTGCCGCGACGGTTCGTGGAAAGAAGAATCCAATGCCGACAATGTGATTACAGCTTTGCTGGAGAGAGGATACAACCCTTTCGGGGCGGCATTCATTCATACTCTCGGACAGCTTGTTCGCATGGATGATCTCAACGACTATTATTAATTCGCAGCCGTCGTTTCCAGCGGTGGTTTTGCTTCTGCCAGTCGCAATCTGAAAATACCGCGCTCAAAGCGAGTCAGTCGCCTCGAGGACGGGCTTGGCGCACGGCTGATAGAGCGTTCGACCCGTCACTTCCGGGTGATAGAGATCGGTCAAGCTTTTTACGAAAGATGCCAGACCATTCTGCAGGAGGCCGATCGCGCCAAATCGATCGTCACCGAGAAAGTCCGTCGCTCATCGAACGTATCGGCGGTTTAAATCGCGTCGACGATCTCGCCGAGCTTCCGACGCTGGCGATGACCCCGTGGGTGTCGTTCCATAGTTGGGAACTCATCGGTCCGAATGACGACAAACGGGTAGTCCGGCATCAGCCGAGGCTAACCTGCCGCAGCATGACCGCCATTCTCGATGCCGCCTGCGCCGGCCTCGGCTTCGAGCTTCTGCTCGAAAGCGCGTGCGAGGTGAATCTGCAGGCCGGCAGGCTGGTGCGGGTGCTGCCGAATGGCAGTCGGAGGAAAGCCAGTTTTATATCGTCTTCACGACGGCCAAGGCCATGTCCCCGGCAGTCAGAGTGCTGATCGATTTTCTGGTGGAAAACTCCAGGCCCCATTGACGACGAGGCGAAATTCTCAGCGCTATTTCAGCCGCGCCAACAGCTTTTCACCGCTCAGTTCCCTGACCGCATCCCTGCCGATCCAGCGGGCGGTTTTATCTGGACGTTCAGCCAGCAGCTTCGCCAACCCCAGCGCCGGCCCATGGCAGGTGCGATTGCGCTTGCCGATGCTGCGCAGTGCCCAATTGACCGCCTTGCGAACGAAGTTGCGGGAATCGCCGGAATGCGCCTCGATCAGCGGCAGCCAGGAAAGGATGGCCATATCGGTCTCGCCCTTTCGATGGACGGCGGCGCCAGCGATCATCGCAAAAGCGGCGCGACGGACAAATTCGCGCTCTTCGGCAGCGAATTCCGGAATGAGCTCGTCCAGGCCCGCCTCGACGAAGAGATCGGCGGCGCAGTCGACGATTTCCCAGGAGTCGAAATCATGAGCCCAGTTTCTTGCCTCTTCTGGCGTCAGCCGCTTCGGCTCGGCGGTATAGAGAGCGAGCAGCCGAGCCTCGCGGATATTGCTTCGCCAGAGCTGCATTGCCCTGAGGTGATTCCTCTTCGCCAATCTGGCGACTGCCCTGATATCAGGATTGGAAATTCCGAGGGCGCGGTCGGTGACGATGCCGAATCGCGCCAGTCCGGCGGCATTCTCCTCCGAGCGCAGCGTTTCGAGATGCGCGATCAGTTCAGCCGGATCGGAGGAGGAACCGATCATTTCTCAAGCCGGGCGAGCAGCGAGGAGGTGTCCCAGCGATTGCCGCCCATTGCCTGCACGTCGCCGTAGAACTGGTCGACGAGGGCGGTGACCGGCAGCTTGGCGCCGTTGCTGCGCGCTTCGGCGAGCACGATGCCAAGATCTTTCCGCATCCAGTCGACTGCGAAGCCGAAATCATATTTGCCGGCATTCATGGTCTTGTGGCGGTTTTCCATCTGCCAGGAGCCGGCCGCGCCTTTCGAGATTACCTCGACGACCTTTTCAATATCGAGGCCGGCGCGCTTGCCGAAGTGCAGCGCTTCAGAAAGCCCCTGGACGAGGCCGGCGATGCAGATCTGGTTGACCATCTTGGTAAGCTGTCCGGAACCAGCCGGCCCCATGAGGCCGACCATGCGCGCATAGGCGTCGATCACTGGCCGGGCTCTCTCGAAGACGGCTCCATCGCCGCCGCACATGACGGTCAGCACTCCGTTTTCGGCGCCGGCCTGGCCGCCGGAGACTGGAGCGTCGATAAAATCCACACCCTTTTCCTTTGCCGCGGCATAAAGCTCGCGGGCGACTTCGGCGCTGGCGGTGGTATTATCGATCAGCACGGAACCCGGCTTCATGCCGTGCAGAGCGCCGTTCTCACCCGAGGTCACCGAACGGAGATCGTCGTCATTGCCGACGCAAACGAAGACGAAGTCGGCGCCGGCCGCAGCCTCTGCCGGTGTGGGCGCGGATTTGCCCGAGAATTTCTCGGCCCAGGCAGCGGCTTTCTCGGCCGTGCGATTGTAGACGGTGACATTGTGGCCGCCCTTCGTCTTCAAATGACCGGCCATGGGGAAGCCCATGACGCCGAGACCGATGAACGCGACTTTAGCCATATGTCCTATCCTTATCCTGAGTGAGAGGCCATGAGGATTAACCGAAACGGCGCAAGCAGAAAAGCCGTGAAGACGGACTTCCTTCCGCTTGGCGCATATGAGGCTGGTCGCCATTCAGTCGAGCCCTAGATGGGAACGACGAATAACGGTTCCCGAGGGGTGACATGAACGAAGTTCCAACGATCGAGCCACGTCGCAAGGGCCGCAGCGGCACCCAGGCGATGCTTATTCCGTCGCGGCAGATGATCGAAGATCAGATTCGATTGGCGCCTGAAGGTGTTCTTACTGAGGCCGGCGTCCTGCGCCGCCGGCTCGCGGCCCAGTACGGAGCGGATGCCTGCTGTCCGGTGACGGTGCAGCGGCATTTGCGTGCGATCGCCGAATTATCCTTCGGCGCGCTGGAGAAGGGCGAACCGCTTTCGACAGTGACGCCATATTGGCGCATGGTCGATCCGGCGAGCCTGCTTGGGAAACGTCTTGCCGGCGGTCCCGCCTTCATTCGCGAGCAATTGGCTGCCGAACGTCGAGAGAAGTAGCGAGGCAGAGCGTGAGGAACTCCGCCTGATCGCGATTCCGGGCGAGTTTACCGAAGGCGGCATGGGAAGAGCCCTCACCACGTCAAACGCGAAAAAATATTCCGCGAAAGGCGCAACAATGGCAAACTCGTATTGTCGATATAATCTGTAGTCTATGTCAGTATTTGTGCGAATTGGGGGCCAGCTCTGGAACGGAGCGTGATAACCGCCGTCGACCGACAGGACATTCAAATGCTCAAGCGTAGACAGGCGCCCGGACCATTTTCGCACCGCCACCGCGGCCCTTCCGAGCATTCGCATGGCGGCGGTGTGCAGCCATGCCAGGCTCACCGCGCGAGCTGATCTTCGAATTTCGCAGTAAAGGACCGTTTTCATGACCGCCACCTCTGATCCCATCAATTTTCTCTGGTTCATCCCTACATCGGGCGACGGCACTTATCTCGGCTCTTCCGACCTCAACCGGGCGCCGGAGATCGGCTATCTCACCCAGATCGCGCAGGCCGTAGACCGGCTGGGCTATTCTGGCGTGCTGTTGCCGACCGGGGTTGCGTGCGAGGAATCCTTTGTGACGGCAGCCGCACTGGCGGCAAAGACCGAGAAATTGCAGTTCCTGGTGGCGATCCGCCCGGGTACGGCATCGCCTGCCTATTATGCGCGTCTTGCGACAACGCTCGACCGCATTTCCAACGGCCGCCTGCTGCTCAACATCGTCGTGGGCGGCAGCCCGGCGGAGCTTGCCGGCGACGGCATCCATCTCGAGCATGACGAGCGCTACGCCCATGCCGAGGAGTTCTTTACTGTGTTCGAAGAGCTGCTGGACAAGGGGACGGCGAGCTTCGACGGCAAATACATCAAGGCGACCAATGCGCGCCTCGGCTTTCCCTCGGTGCAGAACCCGCGCCCGCCGCTTTATTTCGGCGGCTCGTCGGATGCCGGCATCGATTTCTCGGTCGGCCGCGTCGACAAGTACCTGACCTGGGGCGAACCGCCGGCGCAGGTGGCCGAGAAGGTCACCAAGGTGCGCAAGGCGGCTGCTGATCGTGGCCGCGAGGTGACCTTCGGCATCCGCCTGCATTTCATCGTGCGGGAAACGGACGAGGAGGCATGGGAGGCGGCCGAGCGGCTGATCCGTCATCTGGACGACGAAACGATCCGCGAGGCGCAGGAGCGCTTTGTCCACGAATCCGATTCAGTCGGACAGAAGCGTATGGCCGCTCTTCACGGCGGCCGCCGCGACAAGCTTGAGGTCTCGCCGAACCTATGGGCCGGCGTCGGCTTGGTGCGCGCCGGCGCAGGCACCGCGCTTGTCGGCTCTCCGAAGACGGTGGCTGCCCGCCTGCGCGAATATCAGGAACTTGGCATCGACACAGTGATCGGCTCCGGCTACCCGCATCTCGAAGAGGCCTATCGTGTGGCCGAGCTGCTCTTCCCCGAGCTCGGCATTACTCGCGAGCAGCAGCGTCTGGCATTCAACAATGAATTCGGCCGCAAGCAGATATTCGCCGGCGGCAGCCATGGCGGCAACCTGAAAGTCGTCTCAGGCTCCTGAATTCAAAAAGATGCAGAGCATGTATCGCCGGAAGCCGTCTGCGGCTTCCGGCGTTTTTCCGCATGTCGGTTGCCCTTCAGGCTGGCGAGTCGCAATTATGCATAGCCGATGGGCTATGCTGGATGTGTTCGTGGCTTTTCGATTGTTGTATGCTCGCGGGCTGGCCCCAGGTCTTTCCAATCCATTTGTCGCTTTCTATCGTCGCTTGACATACGTATATCTCGATGGCTATATGTCAATTCATAGCTGTACAGGTATGTGTCTTCATGTCGAACGCTCAGGACGTGCTTTTCAGGACGCTTGCGGATCCTACCCGGCGCGCGCTTTTCGAGCGGCTGTGCCGGGAAGGGGAGAAGACGGTCGGAGCGTTGACGGCGCAGGCCGGGGTCTCGCAGCCGGTCGTTTCGAAACATCTTGGGCTGCTGAAGCAAGCCGGCCTGGTGCGCGACCGTCATGAGGGGCGGCAGACGCATTACAGCGCGCAGCTCGGCGCGCTTGCGCCGCTCGTCGACTGGACGAGCGAGATGGCCGGCTTCTGGCAAAGCCGCTTCAATGCCCTCGAAGATTTGTTGAAGAGGATGGATCAATGACAGACATATCGACCGAAACACGTTCCGTCGTCATCGAGCGGGAGATGCCTTTTCCGGCGGAAAAGATCTGGCGGGCGCTGACCCAGCCGCACCTGATTCAGGAGTGGTTGATGAAAAGCGACTTCAAGCCGGTCGTCGACCATCGCTTTAACTTCAACGCCGATTGGGGTGCGGTCGACTGCCGCGTTCTGGAAGTCGAGCCCCACAAGACCCTCGCTTACAGCTGGGGCGCCTATGGCCTCGAAACCGTCGTGACCTGGACGCTCACATCCACGGGCGCGGGTACGCATCTGCGCATGGAGCAGTCGGGTTTCCGGGCGGACCAGCGGCAGGCCTATGGCGGCGCCAGGAGCGGGTGGCCGCAATTCTTCGACAAACTGGAGCAGGTGTTGGCGCGGATTGACTGATCCATCGCCGAGCGGGCGGGCCGTCGGGCTGATTTCGAGGAGCTTCATTGAACTTGAACAACCGGTTTCGGCAGGTCCACCGTTGGCTGTCCGTTGCCTTTACGCTGGTCGCCATCGCCAATATCATCGCCATGGTGCAGGAGGAGTCGGCGGTCTGGATTGGGCTCTTGGCGCTGCTGCCGCTCGGGCTGCTTCTCGTTACCGGTCTCACCTTGTTCGTACTGCCCTATGCCGCGGCACGGCGCGAGGTGGTAGGCATCGGCGGTTAGGAGGAAATCTATGGCGGGCAGAACGTCGAAAGGCGCGGAGAAGGTCACGAAAAAGACCGCCAAACCGGCGGGGGCGGCGCCGAAGCTTCTGTCGGGCGGCAACCCGCAAATCCCCAAGGGTTACGGCGATGCGCCCGTGCAAGCCTACATCGCCGCCATGCCGGACTGGACAAGTGAGGTCGGGCGTCGCCTCGATGCGCTGATCACCAGAACCGTGCCCGGCGTCTGCAAGGCGGTCAAGTGGAACTCGCCCTTTTACGGCATGGAAGGTCAGGGTTGGTTCCTCGGCGTCCATTGCTACGCCAGCTATGTCAAGGTGGCCTTCTTCAAGGGCGCGTCGCTGCATCCTCTGCCGCCGGGCGAGTCCAAGCAGAAAGAGGTGCGTTACCTCGATATCCGCGAGGACGATCCCTTCGACGAGGCGCAGATCGCCTCCTGGGTAGAGCAGGCGAGCCGGTTGCCCGGCGAACGGATGTGAGGTTTTGATGCGCGGCGACGGGAGAACGACAAAGATGAAGAAGGCGACGGCAACCATGAAGAAGACCGATTCCAAGGAAGGGAACGGGCAAGCCTCTCCCTCTCAACTGATTGATGCGAGGATCGAGGAGCTCAAGGATTGGCGCGGCGACATGCTCGCGCGGGTCCGGGCACTCATCAAGCAAGCCGAACCCGAGGTGGTCGAGGAATGGAAGTGGCGAGGGGTTCCTGTGTGGGAGCGCGCCGGCATCATCTGCACCGGCGAGACCTATAGGAGCGTGGTCAAGCTTACCTTCGCCAAAGGAGCGTCGCTTGAGGATCCGAACGGGCTTTTCAACTCCAGCCTCGACGGGAATACCCGGCGCGCCATCGACTTTCATGAAGGCGACGAAATCGACGAGGAGGCGCTGAAGGCGCTCATTCGAGCCGCGGCAGCGCTGAATACGTCGGTGCGCGCGGCCGGCTCGCGGAAGAAATCAAGCAGCGCGTGACGGGTCATCGGCCGCGTTAGTGAATTGGGCTTGCCTTGCGTTCGAGAAAGAGCTCGAGATTGTCGAGGCCGATCTCAGTGCCCTGAAGGCGAGCGCCGTTGTCGGCGTAGCCGTCGAGGAAAACCACTTGCTCGGTGAAGACCATTCTGGTGCCGCTGGGTTCGACGTTGAAGGCGACGGTGACGAGCGAGGCTGAGATGCGGGTTTGGCCGAGCTTCATCTCATAGGCATAGATGATGCGGGTATCCGGCACGATATCGATGTAGTGGGCGTCAAAGGCGTGCAGAAGCCCATCGGTGTCGGCGGTATAGTTCCTCTCTGTGCCGCCCGGCCTGAAATCGAGCGCATATTCCAGCGGCACCCATTCGCCGTGGCAGGCAAACCATTGCCGCTTCGACTCCGGCGTCGACCAGGCGCGAAAGACCCGGGCGACGGGCGCCTTCAGGCGGCGCTCGATGACGAAGGTGGTATGTTCGGCAGAGCGTGTCGTCATTCGGGGAGGGTCTCCGGCTCGTCGGCGAGAAATTGATCCAGCCTGTCAAAGGCGGCGTTCCAGCGGGTCTTTCGCTGTTCCACCCAGCGCTCGATAGCGGCGAGCGCATCCTGCTGCAGGCGATAGGTTCGCACCCGGCCGGATTTTTCGGACAGCACGAGGCCGCTCTCCTCCAACACCTGCAGATGTTTCATCACCGTCGGCAGGGCGACGGCGAGCGGTGCGGCCAGTTCGGTGACCGAGGCCGGGCCGCGGCCGAGGCGATCGATCATCCCGCGGCGGCTGCGGTCGGAAAGCGCGTGGAACATGCGGTCGAGATCCGCCTGATTTTCGATCATTCCGCCGCATCCCGAAAGCGGGCGGGCAGCCTGTCCTGATAAGGATAGAACTTGAAATAAGGGCGGGCCTCTTCCAGCGCCCTGGCGAAGGACGGGCGCGCCAGCAGCCTGTTGTAATAGGCGCCAAGTTTCGGCTGCTCCTGTGAGAACGGGACCAGCGTCTCGGCATAGAAGAGGGCCGGGGCTGCAGCGCAATCAGCCATGGTGAAGGCATCGCCTGTTATCCAAGGGCTTTCGCCCAGCTGCTTTTCGATCATCGCATAGGCAGTGGTGAGCGTCGCTTTGCAGGCGGCCATCTCTATTTCGTCTGCCGTGCCCTCTGGACGCCGGCGATGGCTGACGAGGGTCTGCATCGGCACCTGGACATATTGGTCGAAGAAGCGGTCCCAGAGGCGGACCTGCAGCGCCCGATCGATCTCCAGCGGCAGCAGGCGCACGGAACCGGGGTAGTAATGGTCGAGATATTCGATGATGATCGTGGTTTCGGGAATGGTGCTGTCGCGCGCCTCGTCCCTCAACAGCGGCATCTTGCCGATTGGCCAGAAGCGGAAGAGATCTGCGCGCGAAGCCTCGTCGGACAGATCGACGAGGCGATTTTCGAACGGAGTCGTGTTTTCATAAAGCGCGATCAGCACCTTGTGGCAGAAGGAGGCGAGCGGATGCCCATAGAGCACGAGCGACATGCGGCGACCTTTCTTATCCGGTAGAAAACTTTACCGAAGGACTAAGTATCAGGTCCGAAAGCGCCGCGCAATAGATACTTCGCTAGTCATGCAACTATTCTCTCAGCCGATGTATCGAGCGATCACCAGGTGGCCCGGTGTTGGCTGACCGTCTTCCATGCGGACGTTGATCTCCGATACCTCGACGACTTCGAAACCGGTCGCCGTCAGACGTTCCCTGACATAGGCATCGGCATGGGCGAAGCGCTGATGCGGCCCGACCATATAGGCGCGGCCGGCAAGCGTCTCTTCGGGCAGGGTTTCGGAGGAGAAGATGAACAGACCGCCCGGTGTCAGGTTTTCGGCGGCGCCGAAGAAGAGCGGTTCGAGCGCGCCGAGATAGGGGAGCACGTCTGTGGCGGTGATGAGGTCGAAAGTCTCCTCGTCGTTGTCGTCGAGGAAATCCTCGACCTCGGCGACGAATAGCGTCTCGTAAAGATCTTTTTCATGGGCGATTTCGACCATCTTCTCCGATATGTCGATGCCGGTCATGTCCTCGCACAGGTCGCGAAGCGCACCGCCAGTGAGACCGGTGCCGCAGCCGAGATCGAGCAGCCGCTTGAACGGCCCGAGCTTCAATGCCTGCAGGCGCTGGCGCACCAGCATCGGCACGTGATAGCCGAGCTGCTCGACGAGTACGTCCTCGAACACCTCGGCATGCTGATCGAACAGGGTTTCGACATAGGCGTCAGGCGCCTTGACCGGGATTTCGCCGCGGCCCATCGCGGCGATGCGCACGGCGGCTCCGCCGTGATCCTCGGGATCGATCGCCAAAACGTCCTCATAGGCCGCCACCGCCGCGTCGACATCACCGGATTTCTCCAGCGCCAGCGCGCGGTTATAGGCCTCGGCAAGGGCTTCTTCGTCGATCTTCTTTGCCATCGCGGTTCATGTCCTTCTGTTTTCAGGCATGGCTCTACGGCGGCTTTCGATGTTTTGCAATGGCGCGGCTACAGGCGCAGAATAGCCGAAAAGAAGACGACGGGAGGAAATGCCATGAAAGCGGAGCAAGACAGGATGCGACCGGCAAGGGAAGAAGAGGGTGAGCGCCCCTTGCTGCTGCCCACGACGCCGGGCGAGATCACCAATACACTTAGCCACTATTACCGCGGCGAGCTCGGGCGGATGACGAGCTGGCGCGACCGCATCGACCGGACGTCCAACTGGGCGATCACCGTGGTGGCGGCGCTGCTTTCGGTGTCGTTGTCGACGCCGACCTCGCATCACGGCGTGCTGTTGTTCGGTATCATGCTGGTGACGCTGCTTCTGATGATCGAGGCGCGGCGCTACCGCTTCTTTGATATCTACCGTGCCCGAATCCGGCAAATCGAACGAAACTATTTCGCGCAGATCCTGGCGCCTGACGCGGCGGCCCGGGGCGAATGGGCCACGGTCATCGCCAACAGCCTGCGCAAGCCGCGTTTTCTGCTCAGCTATCATGAGGCGATGCACCGGCGGCTTAAGCGTAATTACGGCTGGATGTATTTCATCCTGTTTCTGGCATGGTGTCTGAAGATCACGACGCCGAAGCTACAGACGGAGGGCATGCCAGCGCTGCAGGCGCAGTCTTGGACCTATGTCATCGACAACGCAGTGCTCGGGCCGGTTCCCGGCCTTGCCGTCATCATCGGCGTCGTCGTCTTCTACCTCGGCATCCTCGTCTTCGCGCTGCGCCCGGATCGTGACGAAGGCGAATTCGGCCACGGCGAAGCGCATGTCTGACGCGCTCAGATCAGTGCAGGATGAACTCGCCCTTCAGCGCCCGCCACTCGGTGGCCGAGATCAGCTTGCGGTGGACGTAGCGCACCGAATGCAGCGGTCCGTCGAGCTTTTCCTGCCAGAACTTCAGAAAACACCGCATTTCGGGAAAATCAGGGGCGAGGTCATAATCCTGCCAGACATAAGTCTGCAGGATCGTAGGGTGATCCGGCAGGCGGTAGAGGATCTGGGCGGTGGTCAGACCGTAACCCTGCAGTTGCTTTTCCATGTCCTTGTGCATCGTATTCAGCTTCTTCTCGTTCCCACTCGCGCTTTATTAGCGCTAGATGAAATGGAAACATGCGAATGGTTAACGCAAGCTTAACAGATACGTTGCCGAGTAAGTATTCTTTTTTATTTTCAAGGGCTTGGCAGCATAGCGAAGCGAGTGCTGCCATGCCGGTTTGAGCAATCGCTGTCCCAGAAACGATTATACTTTTCGGCGTTATGCCTTACCGTTTCAGATGCCGCGTCAGGCGACGCTCAATCCAGGCCCAGAGATGGCGCAGCGCCTCGACGATGGTGAGATAGAAGATCGCTGCCCAGAGATAGGTCTGGTAGTCGAAGGTGCGCGAGAAGGCGTAGCGGGTTTCGCCCATCAGATCGAGCACGGTGATGATGGCGACCACGGCCGAGCCTTTGATCAATAGGATGATCTCGTTGCCGTAGGGGCGAAGCGCCACGATGAAGGCCTGCGGCAGGATGATCTTGCGGAAGGCGATGCTCTTATGGATTCCGAGGGCAGCCGCTGCTTCGCGCTGCCCGTGCGGTACGCTTTCGATTGCGCCGCGCAGAATCTCCGCCTGGTAGGCCGCGGTGTTGATGGTCATGGCGAGCAGGCCGCAATACCACGCGTCGCGGAAGAACCACCAGAGGCCGACGGCTTCCAGCTGGGGGCGGAATACGCCGAGGCCGTAATAGACCAGGAAGAGCTGGGCAAGCAGCGGTGTGCCGCGGAAGAAATAAATATAGGCATAGGAAAGCCAGTTCAGCAGCTTGTTTTTCGACAAGCGCGCCATAGCAAGCGGCAGCGACAGGAGTGCGCCGCAGACCACGGAAATGGCTACAAGACTGAGCGTCACCCAGAGGCCGTGCAGATAGCGGGGGCCATAGCGGGTGAATTTCTCGATATCCCAGCCATTGATGACGGTGAAGATCAGCAGCGCTGCCAGCAGGCCCCAAAATGCGACGAAGATACAGCCGGCAAGACGTGCCGCCGTCATCGGCTTCGCCACCTGGCGCGGCGCGGGCTGCGGCGGGATCAATGTTTCGGCGTAGCTCATCGACGGACCTCCGAACGCTTAGCCCAGCGGTCGACATAGGCGAGCAGGAAGGAGGAGAGGATGGCGAGCACCAGATAGAGACAGCAGGCGATGCCATAGAAAAAGAAGGGTTCCTTGGTCACCCGCACGGCGACATTCGTCTGGCGCAGGATGTCGGCAAGGCTGATGATCGAGACGTAGGATGTGTCTTTCAGAAGCACCATCCAGAGATTTGTGAGGCCGGGTAGCGCGATGCGTATGAGCTGCGGCAGAACGATGAGGCGCAGAGTGCGGCCGCGATGCAGGCCCAGCGCGTCTCCGGCCTCATATTGGCCCCTGGGAATGGCGCGAAAGGCCGAGAGCAGTACTTCCGAGCAATAGGCGGAAAAGACGACCGACAGCGCGATGACGCCGGCGAAGAAAGCATTGATCTCGACAGGCGGCCCGACATAGCCGGCAAGCTCCAGGAGAGACTGGATGAGCATCTGCATGCCGTAATAGATGATGAAGAGCGTCAGAAGCTCCGGCAGGCCGCGAAAGATCGTCGTATAGATACCGGCCGCCAGCCGCAGGGACTTTTCGTCCGACTGCTGGCCGAGCGCGACGAGGAAACCGATGACGAGGCCGATGGGCAGGGTGACGATCGCCACCGATACGGTGACCTGCAGCCCAAGGGCGATCTCGTCGCCCCAGCCAGTATCGCCACAGGCAAGTATCGTCGACTGACCCAACCAGGTGAAGATGCCGACGGGTCCGCATAGCGGATCGAAAATGTGCACAAGTGAGCTCCAGAAGGAGCCAAGCGCGGAAAACAATCCGCCCATGCGAGAATTCCCCTCACGGCTTTTGCCGTTTTGATCTTGCCACCTTTGTCAAACAAAAATGGCGGAAGAGCAAGCCTTCCGCCATTCGCTTGATCGGCCAGATACCGAATTTCTTATTCGCCGTAAACGTCGAAATCGAAGTACTTGTCCTGGATCTTCTTGTATTCGCCGTTGGCGCGGATCGCTGCGATCGCCGTGTTCAGCTTTTCCTTCAGCGGATCACCCTTGCGGATGGCGATGCCTGCGCCTTCGCCGTTGATTTCCTTGTCGACCGGCAGGGTCGTCAGGATCTTGCAGCAGGCGCCGGCGTCGGACTTGACCCATTCGGAGAGAACGACGACGTCGTCGATGACGGCATCGACACGGCCGCTGGAAACGTCGAGCTTGTATTCGTCGGCGGTGGGATAGAGCTTCAGCTCGGTATCGGCGAGGTGCTTCTCGGCGTAGTTGGCATGCGTCGTGGAAGTCTGTGCGCCGATCACCTTGCCCTTGAGGCCGGCAACGTCAGTGATCTTCGAATCCTTCGGCACGGCGATGGCCGGAGGCGTGTTGTAGTACTTGTTGGAGAAGTCGACGAGCTTCAGGCGCTCCGGCGTGATCGACATGGAGGAGACGATCATGTCGAACTTCTTGGCGTTCAGAGCCGGGATGATGCCGTCCCAATCGGTGCTGACGAAGGAGCATTCAGCTTTCATCTCGGCACAGAGCGCCTTGGCGATATCGATGTCGAAGCCCTGGATGGTGCCGCTGGCATCGACGAATTCGAAGGGCGGATAGGTCGAATCGGTGCCGATCACGTATTTCTCGCCATCGGCCATGGCCGAACCGGCAAAGAGCGACATTGCCGCGATCGAGGCTGCCGCGAAGATACGGGTGGAGATATGCATGAGGATCCTCTCTGTTGGTAGCCATCGCGCTTTTTTCTCTTGGGCTGACGGCTGCTGTTCAACGGTGACGGGCACCGCCTTGCGGCGATAATCAGACTTTTTTTTACGGAAATGCAACAGAAATTCCCACCAATTGTGCGGTGCAAATAACAGGTGAGATGAACGAAAGCAGACTGCAACATTCACCGGAGGTTAATCCGCTGATTCCTAGAAACGGAACAAATCGGCGGTTTGGCACTTTGCCAGTTCGCCGTTTCGCCTCATTGCGAAACTAGGGCGAACCGAGGCCTGTCGGCCTTCAGGAAGCTCAAACAGGATCGAGGAAACCCGATGGGCAAAAAATCAAGATTGTTTGCAAGCGCAGCTTTCCCGCTGCTTTCTCTCTCGTTGGCGCTGCAGCCGGCATCGGCAGTGGCGGCCGCACGCGGCGCTACGACCGAGGCTGCGGCCGTGCGGCAGATCGAACAGGGCAGCTACGAAGTGGCGCAGGACGCGCCCTCCGAAGAGGAACTCTTGAAGAAGAAGCGCAAGCAGAAGGGGGAAGCCCCGGCAGAACAGGCGCCGGCCGCCGAGCAGCCGAAGGAGGCGCCTGCCGAGAAGCCGAAGGCCGAGCGCAAGGAGGCGCCTGCGCCCGAACCCAAGGCGGAGCCGGAACCGCCGAAGGCCGAAGCGCCGAAGGAGGAGCCCGCGCCGAAGGCCGAGAGCAAGCCGGAGCGGAAAGCCAAGCAGGCAGCCCAGCCGGAGGCCGAGCGGCAACAGGAAGAACAGCAGCCGGTAACGCAGGAAAAGCCGAGAAAGCCGAAGAAGCAGCAGACTGAGCAGGCCGAGCCGGAGGCTCAGCCGGCCCCTGAACAGCAGCCGGCGGCAAAGCAAGCCCAGCCGGAGACCGAACAGGCCCAGCCCGAGGTCAAGCCGGAAGGCGGCAAGAAGGGTCAGGACAAGGCCCAGAGCCGAGATAAGAGCAAGGCTAAGACCGAGACCGCCGCTCCCGAGGCGGTGACGCCCACCGAGGAACAGGCCAAGCCTGCAGTTGAGCCGGAAGCAAAACCCGCTGCCGAAACGCCAGCCAAGAAGCCGAAGAAGGGCGAGGCTCCAGCCCCGGCGGTGAAGCCAGCCGAAGACAAGGCGGCCGCTCCCGAAGCTGCGCCTGCCGAAGCGCCGACGGATGGCACGGCTGCCAAGCCTGCCGCCAAACAACCCACCGCTGAGCAACCCACCGCTGAGCAACCCGCCGCCAAACAGCCCGCCGGCGAACAGCCGGCTGCGCCCGCCACCGACACGGCCCAGCCGCTGCCGGATGCCAGCGGCGGCCAGCAGGTGGAGCAGGCCATTCCGGCACCGGAAAAGGTTTCTCCCGAGGAGCTGGAGCGCCGGAAAAAGATCGCCGCAGATCCGGCCAAGAGCAACGAGACCGTCGTGCTGCCGGTCGAGAACGGTGCCGCCGTGCTTGACAGCGACAAGGATGCCGATCGCAGCAAGGGGCGGGAAGGTCGCCGTGACCGCGACAAGCTGCGGGCCGAAAGCCAGGAGGTGAAGGTGCCGACCTCGGATGCGGATGCGCAGGCTCCTGCCGCCGCTGCGGCGCCGGCGATCAAGCTCGAGGCGGTCACCAGCGAGAAGGGCACGAGGCTCGACACCCGGCCGCAATTTGCCCGTCCCGAGGGAGCGCGCATCGAGGATCAAACGGACGATAACCGGGTGATCATCCAGTACAACAATCAGGTGATCGTGCGTAGCGACGACGACAGGCGGTTCCTGCGCGACGGTGAACGGCCGATCTATGAAGAGCTCCCGGACAATCGCTATCGCGAGATCATCACCCGGCCGGAAGGCTATCGGATCGTCACCATCCGTAACCGCTACGGCGACATCATCCAGCGGTCGCGCGTCGATTCCCGCGGGCGCGAATACGTGCTCTACTACTCACCTGATCTCTACGAGGATCCTGATCGCGGCTATTTCGATGACCCGGGCGCTGATCTGCCGCCGATGCGGCTGCGTGTCCCGCTTAACGACTATATCATCGACACCAGCAGCGATCCTGACCGGGACTATTACGAATTCCTCAGCGAGCCGCCCGTCGAGCAGGTGGAGCGTGTCTATTCGCTTGACGAAGTGAAGTATTCTGCCCGCATTCGCGACAAGGTGCGCCGCATCGACCTCGATACGATCACCTTCGCGACCGGCAGCGCCGAGATCCCGATGACCCAGGCGCGCACATTGCGCAAGGTTGCCGACGCGATCAGCCAGGTTCTGAAGAAAGATCCGAGCGAGACCTTCCTGATCGAGGGCCATACGGATGCCGTCGGTTCCGACCAGAGCAACCTGGTCCTCTCCGACCAGCGGGCGGAATCGGTCGCCAATGTGCTCTCCGACGTCTATGGCATTCCGCCGGAAAACATGGCGACGCAGGGCTACGGCGAACGTTACTTGAAGGTCAACACGCCAGGCCCCGAACAGGAAAACCGCCGCGTCACCATCCGTCGCGTCACTCCGCTGGTGCGTCCGGTCGCCGCCAACCAGTAGCTGATCCGCCCCTCCCTGGCGTCAGGGAGGGGCGCTGACCTCCTCTTCTCCCGCCGGGAGAAGGGGAAGCGGCCTTTTCTTACCCTCTCTACCGGCCGGCTTTCGTAGCCGCGTTTTCGATGACATCGGCGACTTTCTCCGGCTGGGATGCGAAGACGGCGTGGCTGCCCTTGATCTCGGTCATGTCGCTGCCGGCTCGTTTGGCCATGTCACGCTCCAGCTCGGGATTGATGGAGCGATCCTCGGTGGCGACGATCGACCAGCTCGGCTTCGTCCGCCATGCCGGACTTCCGACTTTGGCCGAAAAGGCCTGCTTGGCGGCGAAGACCTGCGATCTTGCCAGGAAATCGGCCTCGGCCTTCGGCAGATCGGCCGCGAAAGCCGCGGCGAAGGCGCCCGGATCGAGATAGAGATATTTGCCGTCCTTCGTTTCCTTGATATCCATACTGCCGGCCGGCTTCGAGCTGGCGAGGCTCAGCAGGCTTTCCCCCTTGTCGGGCTGGAATGCTGCGACATAGACGAGGCCAGCGACATGTGGATCGTGACCAGCTTCAGTGATTACCATGCCGCCATAGCTGTGGCCGACGAGCAGGACCGGTCCCGTCTGGAGGTCGAGAACCCGCTTCGTTGCCGCCACGTCGTCGTCGAGCGAGGTGAGGGGCTCCTGGACGACGGTGACGTTGAAGCCGCGCTTTTCGAGGATCTCGGTCGCTTTTCGCCATCCCGAGCCATCGGCCAGCGCGCCGTGGACGATCACGATGTTCTTGACCGCGGCAGCCTCGGCAGCAAAGGCGATTCCGGCGGTGGCAAATGCAAGGCTTGCGATGAAAATCAGATGCTTATTCATGGGGTCACTCCTTTTGGTGATGTTGAAGGGCGAGATTTGAAATTCTTAGGGTTCAGCCGAAGGTGAAGGCGTAAGCCTGGACGCCCGGATCGAGGAAGCGGATTTCGAAGGTGCGGGCGGTGACGGCGCCGGACTCGCGAACGAGCTGGTAAAGCCGCGTTGCGGTGACCGTGCCATTGCCGTCGGCGTCGATGTCGGAGCCATGATCGGCTCCGGGCGCCTTGCCATCGAGCCTCACCTGGAAACGGACCGGTTTGGCGTCGGCGCCGGGTCCGAGCACGAGGTGCAGATCGCGGGCGCTGAAACGATAGGCGATGCCGCCCCCGGGCTGGTCGAGCGTTGCCTGATCCTTACCGACGGTCCAGGCGCCAGACAGGCCCCATGCATTGATGCCGGGCTTGGCGATCGAGTAGTTCTGCGGCGTATCGGCCTGCAGCCCTTCGGGAGAGACGAAATTTTCGGCCTGTGCGTAGCCGAGATAGGTCTCGCCGGAGCCGATGTTGGCGAGGTCGGGACCCGCTTCCACACCCTTGGCATCGGGCGCAACCGGGGCCGTTTCCACCATCTGGTTGCCTGCTTCGCGCAGCAGGTCCTGGATGGCCTTTTCAGTCCTGCCGTAATTGCCTTCGCCGAAATGGTGATAGCGGATCTGACCTTTGGCATCGATCAGATAGGCGGCAGGCCAGTAGCTGTTCTCGAAGGCGCGCCAGATTTTGTAGTCATTGTCGATCGCAACGGGATAGCCGATCTGAAAGTCGCCGACAGCCTTCTTGACGTTGTCGATCTTCTTTTCGAAGGCAAATTCCGGCGCGTGCACGCCGATGACAACCAGGCCCTGATCCGCATATTTTTCCGCCCAGGCTCTGACATAAGGAATGGTGCGAATGCAGTTGATGCAGGAATAGGTCCAGAAGTCGATGAGCACCACCTTGCCCCGCAGCTGCTCCTTGGTCAGAGGCTTCGAGTTCAGCCATTCGACCGCGCCGTCGAACGAAGGCGCGTAAGCTTCGACGGGCAGATCACTGTGGAAAGGCTTGCTTCCATCGGCCGCGGGAATGATTGCGTCGCTGCTCGCCACCTCAGAGGGCGTGCCGGCGACGGGCTTGGCATGCAGCCTGTCCAGCAGGGTCTGTTCCAGCGAGGCGGTGCTGGCATAGGAAAGGCGCGCCAAGAGGCTGGTGTCGAGACCGAGCGCGATCACCGCCACGCCCGCCAACACGGTAGCGCCGACAGCTTGGCGGATTCGATCGCCAACGCCGAGCGAGCGCTTCATCGCGGCGAAGATTTTACCGCCGATCAGCAAGGCGACGGCAAGCGACGTCGCAGCACCGGCGGCATAAGCAATCAAGAGGGCGGTTGTCTGCAGGTTGGCGCCCTGCAATGCCGCGCCGGTCAGCACAAGGCCGAGAATTGGTCCGGCGCAGGGCGCCCAGAGCAGGCCGGTGGCGACGCCGAGGATGAGCGCGCTCCTGACCGACGGCGCAGTGCGTCCGCCACCGCTGGCGTTCAGAAGATTGTTGCCGAGGTCGACGATCGGGCGGGCCAGCGTGCTCGCGAAGCGCGGCGACAGCAGGCTCACTCCGAAGAGCCCGAGCAGGACGATCGCGGCGAGGCGGCCATATTCATTGGCGCGAATGGCCCAGCTACCGCCGACGGCGGCAAGCGTGGCGACAAGCGCGAAAGTGGCGGCCATGCCGGCCAGCATCGGCAGTGTGCTCTTGACGAAGGGCTGACCGGCTCGGGCGAAGACGAAGGGGAGGATGGGGAGAATGCAGGGGCTGAGGATGGTCAGCACGCCTCCAAGATAGGCAATGATCAGAAGTGTCATCATCGTTTCCTTTGAAACCGATTGATCGGGCTCTGGACGGCGATGCGCCTGAACCAGCAACGGCGGGGAGATAGCCTGGCGGAGGTATCTCCGATGTGTCTGGTTTGATGCGAAAATGTACCGAACTATCGCGCTGGAGTGCCCGCGATACAAAAGAATACAAACTGCCTTTCCGCAGAGGCGGCGGTGAAAACGGCCATAGCCCGCCGGATGCCCTGCCGAGGCGGCGCTTTTGTATCAGAATGTATCTCGGCAGGCGGAGGTTACACTTGCATTCAAAATCCGCAGCCTGTGACATATGGGCGATACAAGCCGAACGTCATCTGAGCGCCGTGATCCATTCGACAGGAGAGACAGATGTCAGAGCAAATCAATCATCACCGCCGCCGTTTCTTCGGCATGACGGCAATCGCACTTGCAGCCGTCGAATTCGGCGTGGCCGGAGCGGCCGCAGCCCAACAGCCGCAGTCTTCTAGCGCAGCGCTGCCTGGCGTAAAGGCCGGGACCAATACGTCGTTCGAAGCGCTGAAGCAGGTCAGAACCGATGTGCTCGATATCGGCTATGCCGAGGCTGGAAAGGCGGATGGCCCGGTCGTGCTGCTGCTTCATGGCTGGCCCTACGATATTTACAGTTTCGTCGATGTCGCGCCGCTGCTTGCCTCGGCCGGCTACAGGGTGATCGTGCCTTATCTGCGTGGCTACGGCACGACCCGCTTCCTCGATGACAAGACACCGCGCAACGGCCAGCCTTCGGCGCTTGCCGCCGACATGATCGCCCTGCTCGATGCGCTCAAGATCGAAAAGGCTGTCATTGCCGGTTACGACTGGGGCGGACGGACCGCCAATATCATGGCCGCGCTGTGGCCCGAGCGCTGCAAGGCGATGGTATCGGTGAGCGGCTACCTTATCGGCAGCCAGGAGGCCAACAAGAAGCCGCTGCCGCCGAAGGCGGAACTTGCCTGGTGGTACCAGTTCTACTTCGCCACCGAACGCGGCCGCCTGGGCTATCAGAGCAATACACACGACTTTGCAAAGCTCATCTGGCAAACGGCGTCGCCGAAGTGGAATTTCGACGATGCGACCTTCGACAGATCCGCTGCCGCCTTCGACAATCCCGACCACGTCGAGATCGTCATCCACAATTACCGCTGGCGCCTGGGGCTTGTCGACGGCGAGGCGAAATACGATTCCTATGAGAAGAAGCTTGCCGCTCTGCCGATGATCTCGGTGCCGACGATCACCATGGAAGGCGATGCAAACGGTGCGCCGCATCCGGAACCTTCCGCTTATGCCGGAAAATTCTCCGGTAAATATGAGCATCGCACGATCGGCGGCGGCATCGGCCATAACCTGCCGCAGGAGGCGCCGCAGGCCTTCGCCCAGGCGGTCATCGACGTCGATCGTTTCTGATCGACGATAGAGGCACGTTGCCGGGGCCGGCGGAATATGCGTAGGTCGCATCTGGCACTTCGATAAGAGCGAGGCGGCGGGCGCGGCCGCAATCGTGAGGAATAGGCAATATGGATCATGTCGATCACATCCTGATCGTCGACGACGATCGTGAAATCCGCGAGCTGGTCTCGGGCTATCTGCAGAAGAATGGCCTCAGGACCAGCGTTGCCGCGGATGGGCGGCAGATGCGCAGTTTTCTGGAAGCGAATGCCGTCGACCTGATCGTGCTCGACGTGATGATGCCCGGCGACGACGGGCTGGTGCTGTGCCGCGAATTGCGCGCCGGCCGGCACAAGGCGATCCCGATCCTGATGCTGACGGCCCGCACCGACGAGATGGACAGAATCCTCGGTTTGGAGATGGGCGCCGACGACTATCTTGCCAAGCCCTTTGCCGCGCGCGAGCTTCTTGCCCGCATCAAGGCGGTGCTGCGGCGTACCCGCATGCTGCCGCCCAACCTGCAGATCAGTGAGGCTGGTCAATTGCTGACCTTCGGTGACTGGCGGCTCGACACGGTCGCACGTCACCTTCTCGACAAGGAAGGGACCGCGATTGCCTTGAGCGGTGCCGAATACCGCCTGCTTCGTGTCTTCATCGACCATCCGCAGCGCGTGCTCAACCGCGACCAGCTTCTGAGCCTGACGCAGGGCCGCGACGCCGAACTCTTCGATCGCTCGATCGATCTTCTTGTCAGCCGCCTGCGGCAGCGCCTGGGGGACGATGCGCGCGAGGCGACCTATATCAAGACGGTGCGCAGCGAAGGTTATGTCTTCTCGGTGCCGGTCGAAATTTCTGAGCCGCGCCGATGAGAGCCGATATTCCCATCCTGGCGAACCTGACGTGGCCGAGAGCTCTGCGATCGCGGATATTTCTCATTCTTTTGATCGGTTTGGCCTTCGCCTATGGGCTCTCCTTCAGTGTTCTCTACATGGAGCGCTACATGTCGGCCAAGGCGGTGATGCTCGGCACGCTGGAGAACGACGTCGCGACATCGATTGCCGTTCTCGATCGGCTTCCGGCAAGTGAGCGCGGCGACCTTCTGGACTGGCTGAGCCGCGGCAACTACCGTTTCGAACTTGGGACTGGCCTTGCCGGTGCGCCCGACAGCTCCAGCAAGGCGAGGGAGATCGCCGGAAAGATAGAGGCGGCCGTGGCGCACCGCTTTCCGATCCGCATCGAACGGATTCCAGGGGAGGTGAACCGGCTGCAAGCGCATCTGACGCTGAGCGACGGAACTCCTCTGACGATCGATGTCACACCGAGAGGCGTGATGCCGATCGCCGCATGGCTGCCTTATGTTTTCGCGATCCAGATGGCGCTGCTCGTTCTCTGCACCTGGTTTGCGGTCCGCCAGGCGATCCGGCCGCTCGGTGAGCTCGCCGCTGCTGCCGATGCGCTCGATCCTGATAAGGACGGTCAGGTTTTGAGCGAGGCCGGTCCGAGCGAGGTGGCGCATGCGGCAAGAGCGTTCAATGCGATGCGGGAGAGGATCGCCCATTATCTCGAGGAACGGGTGCAGATACTGGCGGCGATCTCGCATGATCTGCAGACGCCGATCACCCGCATGCGGCTGCGCGCCGACATGGCGGAGGATTCACCTGAGAAGGACAAGCTGGTGCATGATCTCGCCGAGATCCAGCGTCTCGTCCAGGACGGCATCGCCTATGCGCGCAGCGCCCACGGCAGCGGAGAGAAGAACGCCCGCATCGATCTCGCCTCGTTCATCGACAGTATAGCCTACGACTATCAGGACACTGGAAAGGCCGTTACGGTCGTCGGTCTGGTTGAAGGCGCCGCCTTCACCAGGCCGCACGCCCTTCGCCGTATCCTGTCGAATTTCATCGACAATGCCTTGAAGTTTGCCGGCGCCGCCGAGATCAGCGTCGAGCGAGGCGCTGACAATTCCGTCGTCATCAGCGTTATGGATCGCGGACCCGGCATTCCGGATGATATGCTCGAAGCCGCGATGCAGCCCTTCTTCCGGCTCGAGCAATCTCGCAACCGGGAGACGGGCGGCACAGGTCTCGGGCTGGCAATCGCCCAGCAGCTGACGGCCAAGATCGGCGGTTCTCTGAAGCTCTACAATCGCTCGGGTGGCGGACTGGCGGCGGAAGTCATCATTCGGTGATGTTGAAATTATCGGAATGGATTGTACGGGAAAATGTCCTGGACGCCGGATGCTACGTTTTGTGACATTTCCGCCGATTCCGGAAACATGCTGGATATATCGATCCGTCAAACCGCACTCCGTCAACCCGGCCGCGGTAGCGGCCAGTCGCATGAAGCGACGCAACAAGGAGTGTTTCCGTGACCAAGATCGACAAGGTACTTTATACCGGCAGGACCCGCACCACCGGCGGACGCGACGGCGCCTCGCAGAGCGATGACGGAGAGCTGGACATCAGGCTCTCGCCTCCCGGCAGCGCCCGGCCCGGCACCAATCCCGAACAGCTTTTCGCAGCCGGCTGGTCGGCCTGCTTCATTGGTGCGATCGGCATTGCTGCCGGCAAGCTGAAGGTCAGGCTGCCGGCAGAGACCGCTGTGAATGCCGAGGTCGACCTCGGTGCGACCGATGGCGACTATTTCCTGCAGGCCCGTCTCAAGGTCAGTCTACCTGGCATCGAAGCGGATGTGGCAAAGGCGCTGGTGGATGAGGCGCACCGGACCTGCCCCTATTCGAAGGCGACGCGCGGCAATGTCCACGTCGAAGTGACCGTTGCCTGACGCACAGGGATTGCCGGTCGGCCTCAGGATGGAGGATTTGATGAGATTGATGATCATCTGCATTCTGGGAGCTACGGTCTTCGCCGCGCCCTGCGTTTATGACGTGAGTTCGCGCGAGCCTTCGCCGCTGGCGAGCCTCGTCGCGGCGGCGTCCGCAGCCTCCTCGGATCAATAGGGAGAAAGACAGTGAAACTCTACCAGAATGAAATTTCTTCGGCCACATCGAGGGTCCGGATCGCGCTCGCCCTGAAGGGACTGACGGCCGAAGCACTGCCGGTCTCGATCCTCGGCGAAGAGGCCGAGAGCCGGCAGGATGGATATCGCAGCGTCAACCCTCAGGGGCTGGTGCCGGCTTTGCTGACGGATAGCGGCGCGCTCATCACCCAGTCGCTGGCGATCGTCGAATATCTCGACGAGATTCAGCCTGAGCCGCCTCTGATGCCTGAGACCGCCGAAGACAGGGCGCAGGCCCGGTCGATCGCGCTGGCGATTGCCGCCGAGATCCACGCGCTTCTGCCGCCGCGGATCGGCCTGCATCTCAAGACCGCCTTTCAGGCGGATGGCGATGCCATTGCCGCCTGGAGCCGTCATTGGATTGGCGAGGGGATGGGTGCGGTCGAGAGGATGATCGCTGGCCGCAGGCATGGTTCCTTCGCCAACGGCGATCGGCCTGGTCTTGCCGATATTTTCCTCTTCCCGCAGGCAATCAGTGCCCGGCGCTTGGGCTTCGATCTCGCCCAATGGCCTGGTATTGCGGACATCGTTGCGAAGCTCGAGGCGATACCGGCGTTTCAGGAGAATGCCCCGGCGCCAAGGAAATGACGTGAACGATGGAGAAGCGGCCGCGGTTGATAACGGCTTTCTAACGATCATCGTGGCGAGGGTCACTTTCGAGGCTGCCGAGATCCCCGGCAGTCAGGTTGAGCTGCGCTGCCCCGATGTTCTCCTCCAGGCGATGCAGCTTGGTGGTACTTGGGGTCGGTACGATCCAGGGCTTCTGGGCAAGCAGCCACGCGAGCGCCACCTGAGCGGAGGTGGCGCGTTTGCGCGCGGCGATGTCCGCGAGCGGTTGGCCTTTCGTGCTTCCTGCGAAAAGCGCGGCACGATGTTGCGGAAATCCTTGCTGTCGAATGTAGTAGCCTCGCTGATTGCGCCGGTGAGGAAGCCCTTGCCGAGCGGGCTGAATGGAATGAAGCCGGTGCCGAGTTCTTCGAGCACCGGCAGGATGTCCTGCTCAGCTTCGCGCCACCAGAGCGAATATTCGCTCTGCGGATTCGTTGTTGTAGGGGCCATAGGCTTCGGCGGTGTCGAAGAATGTCACGCCGCGTTTGACGGCCCGCCGGATCAGTGCGACGGCATCCTGGATACTGTCGCCGGCCCATTACCATAACTCAGCCCCATGCAGCCGAGACCGATGTCCGAGACTTGAAGTCCGCTGTTTCGACGTTGACGCAACCGCATAGCCCTTTCCCTTCAGCCTCGATATTCGCTGTCGGTGACATGCTCCATCCAGTCGACGACCTTGCCTTCGAGCTGTTCCTGGATGGCGATGTGGGTCATCGCGGTCATTGGCGCGGCGCCGTGCCAATGCCGCTCGCCCGGAGCGAACCAGACCACGTCTCCAGGACGGATCTCCTCGATGCGGCCGCCTTCACGCTGGACGCGGCCGCAGCCTGCCGTGATGATCAGCGTCTGACCGAGCGGGTGGGTGTGCCAGGCGGTGCGGGCGCCGGGTTCGAAAGTGACGCTGGCGCCGGCGGCGCGAGCGGGACCGGTGACGGAAAACAGCGGGTCGATGCGCACCGTGCCGGTAAACCAGTCTTTCGGCCCCTTGGCCGAAGGCTGCGAACCGTTTCGTTTGATTTCCATGATCGTGCTTCCTGTGTCTGCGGTCCGGACAGGATTGTCCGCGTTCTAGAATAGGTAGCGCGTGGCTTTGGCTCGGATTAGATGGTAACAGCGGCAAGGACCTATGAGAAAGTTTCATAAATGCCGCGCCCAGCCATTGATGATCTCGTCGTCTTTCTTGCCGTTGCCCGCGCACAGAGTTTCACGAAGGCGGCAGGGAAGCTGGGCGTATCGCAATCAGCGCTCAGCCACACGATCCGGGGGCTGGAGGAGCGGCTTGGGCTGCGATTGCTGACGCGCACGACGCGCAGCGTCTCGCCGACGGAGGCCGGTCAGCGCCTGCTCGCCACCATCGGTCCGCGGATGGACGAGATCGAGGCCGAACTCGCAGCTCTCAGCGCTTTTCCGCGAGAAGCCGGCAGGCACCATCCGCATCAATGCCGGCGAGCATGCCGCGGAGACGGTGCTCTGGCCGGCTTTTGAAAAGCTCCTGCCTGACTATCCCGATATCAATGTCGAGATCATCGTCGATTACGGCCTGACCGACATCGTCGCCGAACGCTACGATGCGGGCGTGCGGCTGGGGGAACAGGTGGCGAAGGACATGATCGCGGTGCGCATCGGCCCTGACATGCGCATGGCGGTGGTCGGCGCTCCCGCCTATTTCGAAAGAAGGCCGAAACCTCTAAGGCCGCAGGATCTTATGGACCACAACTGCATCAACCTGCGCCTGCCGACCTATGGCGGCATCTATGCGTGGGAGTTCGAGAAGGACGGACACGAGCTGAAGGTTCGCGTCGAAGGACAGTTGGTGTTCAACAATATTGCGCTGCGGCTGAACGCGGCGCTCGCCGGAGCGGGGCTGGCCTATATGCCGGAGGATGCCGTGGAACTGCATGTTGCCAGCGGCCGGCTCACGCGCGTGCTAGAAGACTGGTGCCCGCCGTTTCCCGGCTACCATCTCTACTATCCGAGCCGCCGGCATGCTTCGGCGGCTTTCGCGCTGGTCGTGGATGCCCTTCGCCTTCGGCGATAGAGGCCTGTTTCCCGGCCGACAGCCCACGCATGCAGATCAGCGCCGACGACCTTCCCAAACGGACCTCCATAGCTCTTTGAAGCCGCGGCAAATGGCACTGCGCGGCTGATTTGACATTCTATCGGTCGCCGCTACTTCAAATAAAAACTGAAGGAAACAATGAATGAATACTGCTGTGGCTGCCACGAAAGCTCGGACTGGAGTGTCCGGTTTAGACACAATTCTGGCGGGCGGACTTTCCACGGGCCACGTGTTTCTACTGGAAGGGAATCCGGGAGCGGGCAAAACCACCATTGCCCTGCAGTTCCTTATCGAAGGCGCACGACTCGGCGAGCAAGGGCTCTACATCACCCTTTCGGAAACGGAGAGCGAATTGCGGGCCGGCGCCGCGTCGCATGGGATGGTGATCGACGGCAATATCGAGGTCTTCGAGGTCGTGCCGCCGGAAAGCCTGCTTGATGCCGATCAGCAGCAGAGCCTGCTCTATTCATCGGATCTCGAACTTGGGGAGACGACAAAGGAGATTTTTGCCGCTTTCGAGCGGGTCAATCCTCGTCGCGTGGTTCTCGACAGCCTTTCGGAAATAAGGCTGCTTGCACAAAGCTCACTTCGCTATCGCCGCCAGATCCTGGCGCTCAAACATTATTTTGCCCGACGGGGCGCGACGGTCCTTCTGCTTGACGATCTCACCTCCGACGTGCTCGACAAGACGGTGCACAGCGTCGTTCACGGCGTCATCCATCTCGAGGAACTGGCGCCGAGTTATGGTTCCGAGCGCCGACGTCTAAGAATCATAAAATATCGCGGACAAGCCTTCCGGGGCGGTTATCACGATTTCATAATTCAGACCGGCGGCGTCATGGTGTTTCCCCGCCTTGTTGCCGCCGAACACAGATCGACGTACCTCCGTGATCAGATTTCCTGCAATATCCCGAAGCTGGACCTTCTTCTTGGGGGCGGCCTTGAACGAGGTTCCAGCACGCTTATCCTCGGTCCTTCCGGCACAGGCAAAAGCACGTTTTCGTTTCAGTTCCTGGCGGCGGCGGTCGCACGGGGCGAGAAGGCGGCGGCCTTCATCTTCGACGAGGAGCTCGGCTTGCTCTTTGCGCGCCTGAAGGCGCTCGGATTCGATCTCGAAGCGATGAGGGATGCGGATCAAATCCACATCGAACAGCTCGATGCCGCCGAACTGTCGCCGGGCGAATTCGCCCACCGGGTGCGCGACTGCGTCGACAAATCGGGAGCAAAAACAGTCATCATCGACAGTATCAACGGATATCAGTCTTCAATGCCGGATGAGAACTCGCTGATCCTTCACATGCATGAGCTGCTGCAATATCTGAACAGGCGTGGCGCCAACACCTTTCTGACCGTCGCCCAACATGGCCTGGTTGGTGACATGAAGGCACCTGTCGACGTTACGTATCTCGCCGATACCGTCATTCTTCTGCGCTACTTCGAGGCTGCGGGAAAGGTACGGCGGGCGGTTTCGGTGATCAAGAAGCGGACCGGCTTTCACGAAGATACCATCCGGGAGTACCGCATCGACGCTTCCGGGCTGACGCTTGGAGAGCCCCTCATCGGGTTCCAGGGCGTGCTTCGCGGCGTGCCTGAATTCATCGGCACTTCGGCGCCGCTCCTGTCGAGCGATGGTGGGGATAGCGGCAATTCCTAATTCCGGCAAACCGAAAGCACTGATCTACGCCCCGGCCGGGCGTGACGCCTGGGTGGCCATTTCGTTGATCGACGAGGCCGGACTGGCATCGATTGCTGCGGCCGACCTCTCCATGTTCGCCTCGTCACTCAGCGATGACATCGCGTTCGGCGTTCTGACGGAAGAAGCGGTTCGCTCGAGCGATCTGAAGGCGATCGCCGCCTGGGTTTCGGCCCAGCCGAGCTGGTCGGACCTGCCGTTCATAGTCCTCACCACGCGGGGTGGCGGGCCTGAGCGAAATCCGGGTGCGGCCAGGCTTTCCGAGGTACTCGGCAACGTCACCTTCCTCGAAAGGCCGTTCCATGCAACGTCCTTCATCAGCGTTGCCCGGACCGCCCTGAAGGGACGTCAGCGCCAGTACGAAGCGCGCGCGCAGCTCGAGGCCCTCAGCGAGGGAGAGCGGCGGCTGCAGACGGCGCTCGCCGCTGGTCGTCTCGGGGCATGGGAGCTGGAACTGTCCTCGACGGCCTTGTCCGTCTCGGCGACATGCAAGGCGATTTTCGGCCGAGATCCAGACGATGAAGTGACTTACGACGATTTGATCGCAAGCATCCATCCCGAGGACCGGAATCTGGTGCAGGCAAGCCTGCGCCAGACGATCGACACGGGGCGGGACTATTCGATCGAGCACAGGACGATTTGGCCGGATGGATCCTTGCATTGGACAGAGGTCCACGCGCAGCTCTATGCCGACAGATATGGTTCCGCCAAGAAGCTCGTCGGCGTCTGCTCCGACACCACGGCTCGCAAGACCGCCGAGGAAAATCTGAGACGGCTCAACGAAAATCTCGAAGAACGCGTCAGGGAGCGGACGAGGGAGGTCAACGCTGCCCATCAGACCCTGATCGAGGAGGTTGCCCAGCGTGAACGCGCCGAGGAGCAGCTTCGCCAATCCCAGAAAATGGAGGCAATCGGCCAACTCACGGGCGGCGTCGCCCATGATTTCAACAACCTGCTGATGGTCGTTCTTGGAAATCTGGAGCTGCTGGGAAAGCATGTCGCCGGAGATGCCAAGGCGACGCGTCTGGTCGAAGGTGCACTGCAGGGGGCACGGCGGGGAGCGGCGCTGACGCAGCGATTGCTGGCTTTTGCAAGACAGCAGGATCTGCAGGTCAAGCCCGTCGATCTCGCCGAACTGGTTTTGGGGATGAACGACCTGCTGCGGCGCTCGGTCGGCCCCTCGGTCAGCATCGAGACCATGCTGCCGGCTGCGTTGCCGCCGGCGCTCGCCGATGCGAACCAGCTGGAACTGGCCCTGCTCAACCTTGCGGTCAATGCCCGTGATGCGATGCCGGAAGGAGGCACGCTGTGCATATCCCTGCGCGAGGAACAGGTTATAGGTAATGATCGCGATGTCGGCGAGGGCAGCTATCTTGTGCTTGCGGTCGCCGATAGCGGCATCGGTATGGATGCGGACACGCTGAAGAAGGCGGTCGATCCGTTTTTTTCGACCAAGGAGCTCGGAAAGGGGACAGGTCTTGGCCTGTCGATGATCCACGGGCTTGCCGTCCAGCTCAACGGCGCTCTTGTTCTGGAAAGTGAAGTTGGGGTGGGAACGACCGCGGAATTGTGGCTTCCGGCGACCGGACTGTGCCCCGAGCGGCCGGTCGATGAATTGCCTGCACCTCAAGCCGCGTCGAGGTTGAGGATTCTTTTGGTCGATGACGATGCGCTGATCGCGATGAGTTCGGTCGACATACTGGAAGATCTCGGCCACGAGGTCGTCGAAGCAAATTCCGGCTCCGAGGCGCTCGAGCTCATCAGGAGCGGTGAGCATTTCGACCTGATGATCACCGATTATTCGATGCCCGGCATGACGGGCGCGCAGCTCGCCCAGTCGGTGCGGGGCCTGTACCCGCACCTGCCGATCGTTCTGGCGACAGGTTATGCCGATCTTCCCGCCGGCACGGACATTGATCTTCCGCGATTGGGAAAGCCCTACAATCAGGCTCAACTCGCCAAGGAAATTACCAAGGCAATGGCAAGCGCCGCGCCTCCGATTTTGAGACCTGGCCGCAATGCAGGTGCTTCAGGCGCTCACCTGTCCAAGGCCGACGACAGCCGCGATGAAATCGGCGATGGCGCCTGTGTTGTCTAGATCGAAGACCGGCAGGGACGTGTCCACTACCGCGTGATCGGCGGCGATCGCGCAGATATGAGGATCGGTCGGCGCGAGCGGTTCGCGATTGGCGGCCTCCAGGCGTCGAGCTTCGATCTTCGGGATCGGCTCGCGCTTATAGCCTTCGATCAGGACGAGATCACAAGGGGCAAGCCGGGCGAGGATTTCCTCGAACGCGGGCTCTGGGGCGCCGCGGAGCTCATGCATGATGGCGTAACGGGTGCCGGAGACGATGGTGACCTCATGAGCGCCGGCCTGGCGGTGACGGTAGCTGTCGGCTCCGACCTTGTCGATGTCGAAATCGTGATGGGCATGCTTGATCGTCGAGATGCTGTAGCCGCGGCGGGTGAACTCCGTCACCAGCCGGACGGCAAGTCCGGTTTTGCCCGAGTTCTTCCAGCCGGCGATGCCGAAGATTTTCGGTGCGGTCATGTGCGCAGGGCCTCCAGCCAGCGTTCTGCCTCGATGAGATCGTCAGGCGTGTTGATGTTGAAGAAGGGGTCGAGCAGGCTGGCGCGGGTCGGATGCAGCGGAAATACCACTTCCGTAACGTCATGCCGCAACAGGAAGTCACGCACGCGGCGTTTCTCGTCGGTAGCGATCCAGGCTTCCAGATCGGCGGCCAGTGTCACCGGCCAGAGACCGAAGACCGGATGGCTGCGGCCCTCGGAGGCGGCAATGGCGATCTGCGACGGGTGCTCCAGGGCTGCGGCCAGACGGGCGACGAGATCGATGGGAAAGAACGGGCAATCCACAGAGACGGTTACGACATGGGAAATCGCCGGAAGGCCAGCGCCGTAGACCATGGCCGCGTGGATGCCGGCCATCGGCCCGGCCTTGCCAGGAATGCGGTCGGGAACCGCGGCCACGTCCTCGGCGACTGCGTCAGCGTTGACAGCAACTGAGATGACCTGCTGCGAGAGACGGAGCAGCACATGGCGAAGCAGGCTCTCGGTTCCGAGCATCACCTCCGCCTTGTCGCGGCCCATGCGCTGCGAGCGGCCGCCGGCCAGCACGACGCCTGCTATGTCGGATCTGTCGAGCGGGAGTTCAGCCATCATCCTGCCTCAAACCGGTGAGCGCGGCGCCGATTCCTGCGCGATCGGGGGCACGCGGCGCTTGGCTTCACGATAGAACGTATAGAGGCCGGAAGCGATGACGATTGCGGCACCGAGGAGTGTCCAGCTGTCAGGCACTTCAGCGAAGAAGAAAAAGCCGAGCAGCGAGGAGAAGATCAGGCTGGTATAACGAAAGGGCGCGACGAAGGAAATTTCCCCGGTGCGCATGGCGAGGATCACCGACTGATAGCCGACGAGTACCAGCACTGAGGCGAGAAGGAGGTGTCCAAGGGAAGTCACGCTGACCGGCTGCCAGCCGCCGAGCACGGGAATGAGAAGCGCGCCGAAGAAGGAGATGGAGGTCGCGGTGATGACGGTGATCATCAACGATGGAATCTCCGGATCGATCGAGCGGGTGGCGAGATCGCGGCCGGCCGTCGTCATGACCGCACCGACGCAGAGGAGGGCGGCGGCGGTGAACCCTTCGGGGCCGGGGCGGATAATGATCATCACGCCGACGAGACCGACGAGGATCGCCGACCAGCGCCGCCAGCCGACAGGCTCCTTGAAGAAGAGCGCGGCGCCGAAGGTGACGACCAGCGGCAGTGACTGCAGGATCGCTGAGGCATTGGCGATCGGCATCATGCCGAGCGCGGTGATATAGGTGACGGCAGAGAGCATCTCGCAGATGATGCGGAGAATGATCATCGGCTTCAGCACGACGCGCCAGGAGCGCAGCGCGCCCATTTTCCACGCAATCAGAAAGATGAGCAGGCTGGTGAAAAGGCCGCGCAGGAACATGATCTCGCCCGCATTCATATGGGCGATCACCGATTTGGAGAGTGCGTCGCTCGCGGAAAAGCCGGCCATCGCCATGCTCATATAGATGGCGCCCTCGGTATTGCGTGACCGCGACATGAAGAGATTCCCTTTACCTGTGCGCTCCTTCTTAGTCGGGAAGATAAATGAAGGGAATCGAATGAATGTCACACCCTGGGATAAATCGATGATGCAGCGCACAATGACGCTGACGTTACGGCAGGCGACTATATGGAACTTGCGTCAAATGCCGATCTAGCTCGCGAATCCGATGTGGCCAGTATAATTTCCTTCCCAACCCGGTTGCGAAACTGATCGCTGATCAAGACCATGCGCATTCGGCGAGTTTTGCCTTTGCGCGCGGGAAACGGGTGGCTGCATCGGCTGATGTCTGAGATCTGGGATGCCTCGACAACTGAGGAGAAACGGACATGACACTTCTGAACGACAAAACCGCGATTATCACCGGCGCAAGCTCAGGCATCGGCCGTGCGGCCGCGAAGGTTTTTGCACGCCAAGGCGCGAGACTGGTAATCAACGGCCGGCGGCAGGAGGCGCTCGATGCCGTCGTCGCCGAGATCGAGGCAGAGGGCGGGGAGGCTGTCGCCATTGCCGGCGACGTCAGGGACGAGGCGCTGCAAGCAAGGCTGGCCAAAACAGCGATTTCGCGGTTCGGCACGCTCGATATCGCCTTCAACAATGCCGGTGGACTCGGCGAGATGGGGCCGGTCGGAGGAGTGTCACTGGAGGGCTGGCGCGAGACGATCGAGACCAATCTGACGGCCGCCTTCCTCGGCGCCAAGCACCAGTCGGCAGCGATGGGAGAGGGCGGCGGTTCGCTGATCTTCACCTCCACCTTCGTCGGCTACACTGCCGGCATGCCCGGCATGGGCGCCTATGCGGCGAGCAAGGCCGGCTTAATCGGTCTCGTGCAGGTGCTGGCCGTTGAACTTGCGTCCCGCAAAATCCGCGTCAACGCGCTGCTGCCTGGTGGGACCGATACGCCTGCCAGCATCACTAACGCGCCCGATGCCACCGCGGAACTGCTCGCCTTCGTCAATGGGCTTCATGCGTTGAAACGCATGGCGCTGCCAGAAGAGATCGCCAATGCGGCGCTCTTCCTGGCGTCCGACCTGTCTAGCTTCGTGACGGGGACGGCGATGTTGGCGGATGGTGGGGTGTCGATCAGCCGGACGTAATTGGGTGAGGGGCGTTCATTTTGTCTTCGCTGGTGCTCAGCGAAGCCAGGCAATGAAGGGCGTGCCGTGTGGCCCCCTCATCTGCCTGGCGGCATCTTCTCCCCGAGGGGAGAAGGGACTCGTGGCGGCGCCTTGCTCCCTCTTCTCCACAGCGGAGAGAAGATGCCCGTCAGGGCAGATGAGGGAGCGAGGAGCGTCGGCGGCAAGCGAAAGGTATATGGCTGCTTCAGGTTCCAGCTTCAATGCCTTCCCAGCCCGCCTAGGACATAATCAACCCGCCATCCACATTGATCGTTTGGCCGGTGATGTAAGCGGCGTCGTCGCTGGCGAGGAAGGTCACCAGGCCGGCGACGTCCTCGCCGGAGCCGGCGCGTTTCATCGGGATGCCCTCGACCCATTCCTTCATCAGCTCGCCCGGGCCGTAATTGCCGAGCAGCTTGCCCCAGGCCTGGTCGTTATAGGCCCACATGTCGGTCTCGATGATGCCGGGGCAGAAGGCGTTGACGGTGATGTTATCGGTCGCGACTTCCTTGGCGAGGCTCTGGGTGATGCCAACGACGCCCATTTTCGAGGCGGCATAGTGCGGCGTGAAGATGAAACCGTCGCGGGCCTGGCCGGAGGCGGTGTTGATGATCCGGCCTCCGCGCTTGTGCTTGCGCATTCTTGCAATGGCCTCCTGGGCGCAGAGGAAAACGCCCTTGGTGTTGACGGCCATGACCTTGTCCCACTCGTTTTCGGTCAGATCCTCGACGCGGGCGATAGTGATGACGCCTGCGTTCTGGATAGAGACGTCGACGGTGCCGAATTCCTTTTCGGCGGCATCGTAGAGCGCGATGACGCTCGCCTTGTCGGTAACGTCACCGATGAAGGAGATCGCCTTGCCGCCTTCGGATCTGATCCCTTCGGCAACGCCATGGACCAAGTCCTCATTTGCCGAGACGACGAGATTGGCGCCTTCGCGGGCAAAGCGTTTGGCGATGGCAGCGCCGATGCCGCGGCTGCCTCCGGTAATGACGACAGTCTTGTTTTCGAAGCGTTTCATGCTCTTTCCCTCGTATCCTGACATAACAGCAAATCTGGGCGCGGCCCGCGGCTGTCCGGCGTGAAGACGACGATATCGCGCGCCGTCGTGCCCGTTGGTCCCTTCAGCGCCTCGGTCTCAGCCAGGGAGGGAGCGAGACCGTTCATTGTCCAGCTGCCGGCTTCTCATCTCATCACCAGCAGCAGAAACCGCCATCGACGAGAAGATCGACGCCGGTCACGAAACTTGCTGCATTCGACAGAAGGAACACCGCCGGACCTACCATTTCGTCGACGGTTGCCATGCGCTGCATCGGCGTCTGCTCTTCGAAGAGCTTGGTCTGGTGGACCATCTCAGGACGGGTGTTCATCGGCGTTGCGGTGTATCCGGGGGAGATGGTGTTGACGCGAATGCCGCGGTCGACCCATTCCATGGCCATAGACTTCGACATATGGATGACGCCCGCCTTAGAGGCGTTGTAATGCGCCTGGCTCAGTCCCCGGTTGACGATCACACCGGACATGGAGGCGATGTTGACAATGGAGCCGCGTCCATTCTTCAACATTGCACGGGCTTCGGCCTGGCAGGAAAGGAATATGCCTTTCAGATTGATATCCATCAGCGTCTGATATTGGTCCTCTTCCATCTCCTCCGCCGGGTTGGCGTTGGCGATGCCGGCAGCATTCACTGCAAGGGTCAGGGCGCCGAGATCGGCTTCGGTGCGCGCGACGGCGTCTGCAAGGGAGGCTTTGCTCGTTACATCGGCCGCAATCTGGATCGAGCGGCGGCCGGCGGCGCTGATATGTTCAGCCGTCTTGGCCAGTCCGTCATCGGTCCGGCGGTCGAGCAGAGCCACGTCGGCGCCGCATTGGGCAAGGCCGATGGCAATGCGCTGCCCGATGCCGCTGCCGGCGCCGGTGACGATGGCGACCTGGCCGCTGAGATCGAAAAGCTTCGGGGCGTTCAGAGTGATGTCGGACACCGCTCTTCCTTTCTCTGGTTGTTCAGAGCATTTCCGTTTTTCTTCGAATCACGCAAATGCCCTACCTCTTTGTTTTCACGCAATTCCTGACGCAAAACCGCTTCACACTTTTGTTGGAATTGTTTTAGATGGTGGCGAGCTCCATGACCGAAACGTCATTCGCCTGGTCACGATTAAGAATTCCCGCCTGCTTGCCTTGGGCAAGCACGAGAATGCGATTGGAGACGCCGAGGACTTCCTCGAGGTCCGAGCTTACAACGATGACCGCCACGCCCTGTTTGGCGAGATTTACGATAATGTCGTAGATGCCGGCGCGGGCGCCGACATCAATGCCTCGCGTCGGTTCGTCGAGCACGACGACCTTGGGATCGCGCATGAGCCACTTGGCGATGACGACCTTCTGCTGATTGCCGCCTGATAGGTCCGAGGCGTATTGCTCGGCACGGCCCTTGACGCCGAACTTGGCGACGGCCTTTTCCGCAAAGGCGCGCTTGATGCGCGGCGTGATCCAGCCGCCGCCCAGTTTGTCGAGATTGGCGTAGACGATGTTCTCGCTGATCCGGTGCCCGACGACGAGGCCTTGCTCCTTGCGGTCTTCGGGAACCATCACGATACCCCTCGCGATAGCGTCCGCGGGATCGCGCAGGCTCAGTTCCTCGCCTTCCAGCCTGATGGAACCGGCGCTGATCGGATCTGCGCCCGAAATCGCACGCACCAGTTCGGTGCGGCCGGCGCCGACCAGCCCGGCGATGCCGAGAATTTCGCCGGCCCGCACCTCGAAGGTGATGTCACGGAACGAGTCGTCCGGCGAACTCAGGCCGGAGACTTGAAGGACCGGACGGTCCGTCGGAACGGGCAGGGCGGGGAACAGGCGGTCAAGCGGGCGACCGACCATGCTCTCGACAATGGTTCGCACCGGGGTGGCGCTGTCTGCGAATTCCTGCACCCGCTCGCCGTCGCGAAGAACGACGATCCGGTCAGTGATCTTCTTGATCTCTTCCATACGGTGGGAAATGTAGACAATGCCCACGCCTTCCGACCGAAGCTTGCGAACCTGTTCGAACAGAGCTTCCGTCTCTGCGCCGCCGAGGGCGGCCGTCGGCTCATCGAGGATCAGCAGCTTTGCGTTGAGCGCCAGCGCCTTGGCGATCTCGATGAGTTGCTGATTTGCCGTGGAAAGGCCGGCGACCTTCCGCGTTGCCGGTATGTGAAGGTTCAAGCGAGCGAGCTGGTCCTGGGCGCGGCGAACCATCTGGGCACGATCGACGACGCCGTTTTTCATCGGCCAGCGTCCGATGAAGACGTTTTCGGCGACCGAGAGTTGTGGCAGAAGCTGCAGTTCCTGGTGGATCAGGACAATGCCCTTGTCGATCGCCTCCCTGGGATTGGCCGGGGCATAGGGCTGCCCCAGCCATGTCATCGATCCTTCGGACGGCGTGCGGGAACCGGCTATGATGCCCGACAGCGTGGACTTGCCTGCTCCGTTTTCACCCAGAAGAGCAACCACTTCGCCGGGATAGACGTCCAGGCTGACATTCTTCAGCACTTGGAGCGGCCCATACCACTTGGATATGCCCCTCAGGGAGAGAACGGGATCAGTCATGGCACACCTCCTCAAGACCTCGGCTTTATCAGGGATGGTTGGCGATGAAGCCTGCGACGTTTTCCTTGGTTGTCAGCGTGGCATCCATGAGTTGGACCGGGGGTACCTTCTCGCCGGCGACAAGCTTGGCGGCATTTTCAACGGCGTCGCGGCCCATCTTCTGTGTCTGCTGAGTGGCCGTAACGTCGAAGACGCCCTTGCTGAGGGCTTCGAGCGCTGCGGTGTCGCCGTCGAAGCCGCCAACCACGATCTTCTGGGAAGGTTTCGCGACCTTGATTGCCTGCGCGGCGCCGAGTGCAAGAGCATCAGCCTGAGCGAATACGATCGAGACGTCCGGGTTGGCCTGCAGCATGTTCTGCATGATCTGGAAGCCTTCATCCTGGCTCCAGATGTTGGAGTACTGCTCGGCGACGACCTTCACATCCGGGTTGGCCTTAAGAGATTCACCGCAGCCCTTCGAGCGATCGACTTCCGGGGTCGTGCCCTTCTGGCCATGAATGATGACCATCTTCCCCTTGCCGCCGGCTTCCTTCAGGATATAGTCGCAGACGGCCTTGGCAGAGGCGACGGAATCCGTTGCGAGGAATGTGTCGCCCGGGGCCCCCTCTGCGTTGCGGTCAACGTTAACCACCGGGATGCCGGCATTCTTGGCGAGCTTGACCGGAACGCTCGCAGCGGCCGCACCTGCCGGAATGTAGATAAGCGCGTCGATTTTCTGGGTCAGAAGATCCTGGATCTGGTTGACCTGTGTCGGCCCGTCGCCCTTGGCGTCGACCGTGATGACCTCGATGCCGCGCTTCTTGGCTTCGGCCTCGACCGATTGCTTGATCTGGTTGAAGAAGTTTGCCTGCAGGTTGGCGACGGCGAGGCCGAGCTTCTTCAGTTCCGCCGCGTGTACCGGACCGAGCATGAGACCGAGCAGTGCGGCAGATGCGAGCATGGTGCGCGCTATTTTCATTGTAGTTCCTCCGTTGTTAATGGCACCCTCGGGTATGTCCTCCCCCTCGGGTTATTGATCCGCCCCGATCTTTCAGGGCGGAATTCCGGGTCCGCCAAAGCGGCGGAGCCTGCTCGTCAGGCTCGACGCCGACGAATGGTTTCAGCGCCGACCGCAAGCACGATGACGATGCCGATGATCACCTGCTGAAGAAACGGTGAGACGTTGAGAAGATTGAGACCGTTGCGCAGCACTCCGATGATGAGAACGCCGATCAGAGTTCCTCCGATGCCGCCCGCACCGCCGGAGAGCGACGTCCCGCCGATGACGACCGCGGCGATGGTGTCGAGCTCATAGCCGAGGCCGCTGGAGGGCTGGACGGAATCGAGTCGGGCTGCGAGCACGACGCCTGCAAGTCCCGCAAGGACCGCACTCACGACATAGACGCTGATCGTTACGAGCGGGACGTTGATGCCGGCCAGGCGCGCAACTTCGGCGTTTCCGCCCACCGCATAGAGCATGCGACCTTCGGACCGGAAGTGCAGGAAAAGCCATGCCGCCAGAACAACCGCAAGCATAAGAAAGACTGTGGCAGTCATGACGCCAAAGTGGCGATCGATCGCCAGCATCATGAACCAGTCGGGGAAGCCGACGATTTGCTGGCCGTCGGTGATCATGTTGGCAACGCCGCGGGCGGCCGACATCATTGCCAGGGTGGCGATAAAGGCCGGAACCCTGAACTGCGTCACCAGAAGTCCGACGATCAGTCCGCAAACAGCCGAGGCGATCAGCGCAAAGGCGATGCCGACGGGCAGGGGCAGGCCGGCGACGTTTGCGGTCCAGCCCATGACCATCATCGCCAAGGCGAGCGCCGAGCCGACGGAGAGATCGATGCCGCCGATCAGGATGACGAACGTCATGCCGACCGCCATAATGCCGAGAACGGTGATCTGGTCGAGAATGTTCAGGCCGTTTCGAACCGACAGAAACGTGTCCGTGCTGAAGCTCAGAAAGATGCATAGCGCGAGCAGACCCACGAGCGGGCCGGTAGCTCCCTTGAGCTTGCCCAGCCACGCACCGGACGAAAGCCTGTGTTCATTGATATCGAGCGCCACCATTGCTCCTCCCTATGCTTTAGGCCTGTATCCGTTATTCGTTCAGTGCAGAATAAATATTCATGCCTGCTGGAAAATTCATTAACAACTTGCTTTCCGGCTGTCAATAACATTTCCGGTGATGTACGCTCTCGAGAGCTTCGCCAGAGGGGTTGACTAATCGATCTGTTGTGCAAAAATATTGGTGACTGAATATTTATGCACACGAGGAGCCCATGGATACGACAGAACTCGAGCGTATCGCCCGCGAAATCCGATTGCGCGATCTCCAGGCGGTTTTTGAAGCTGGCGCCGGCCATATTGGTGGAGAGATGTCGGTCATCGACATTTTGACCGCCCTCTATTTTCGTGTGCTGAATGTCTGGCCTGATCAGCCCAAACACCCCAACCGCGACAGGTTCGTGCTTTCAAAGGGGCATACGGCTTGCGCTCTCTACGTGACGCTCGCAAAACGCGGCTTCATTCCGGAAGAGGAGATTTCCACCTTCTTGCAGCCGCATTCGAGGCTGAACGGACATCCGAATTGCAATAAGGTTCCTGGCGTCGAGACGAACACGGGGCCGCTCGGCCACGGTCTTCCGGTCGCAGTCGGAATGGCGAAGGCCGCCAAACTCTCGGGCGGGAAATTTCACACCTACGTCGTCACCGGAGACGGTGAGATGCAGGAGGGGTCCAACTGGGAAGCGATCATGGCGGCCGCCCAGTTCAAGCTCGATAATCTGACGCTGGTCATCGATCACAACAGGTTCCAGCAGGGAGCTGCGCTCGCCGAAACCAATGATCTCGCCCCTCTTCGTCCGAAGCTTGAAGCCTTCGATTGGGAAGTCACCGAAATCAATGGGAACAAGATGAGCGAAGTCGTTCCTGCTCTCGAACACCGGGGATCAAGGCCACATTGCATCGTCGCCCACACCAACAAGGGCCATGGAATCTCGTTCATGCAGGACCGGGTCGAGTGGCACCACAAGGTTCCGAGTAGGGAACAATACGAAATCGCATTGGCAGAATTGTCGGAGGCACTGTGATGAACGCGCCAGTAAACCCACCCAAGCTTCACGATTGCCGCGACGCATTCGCCTCCACGCTCGAGCGGCTGGCTGCCGAAAACGAAACGATCGTTGCCGTCTGCAATGATTCCGTCGGTTCCTCCAAGCTCGGCGGCTTCAAGTCGAAGTTTCCGGAGCGCCTCGTCAATGTCGGCATCGCGGAGCAGAACATGGTCGGCGTCGGTGCAGGGCTTGCCAATGGCGGACGGCTGCCCTTCGTGTGCGGCGCTGCTCCGTTTCTCACGGGCCGGTCGCTGGAGCAGATCAAGGCCGACATTTCCTACTCGAACGCCAACGTCAAGTTGGTCGGCATTTCGTCCGGAATGGCATATGGCGAACTCGGTCCGACTCATCACTCGATCGAAGACTTCGCCTGGACGCGCGTCCTGCCCAATCTCCCGGTCATCGCGCCCTGCGACCGGATCGAAACCGCCGCTGCCGTCGCCTGGGCGGCAACCTACAGCGGGCCCTGCTTCCTGCGTCTGTCGCGGGTCGGTGTGCCCGACCTGCTTCCGGAAGGCCATACGTTCGAACTGGGCAAGGCGAATCTCCTTCGCCAAGGTTCCCAAGTCACTCTGATCGCCAACGGGACATTGACGCATCGCATCGTGAGGGCTGCCGAGATTCTCGCAGACCGCGGCATCGATGCCAGGGTGCTCAATCTCGCAACGGTTCGTCCGATCGACGAGGAGGCCATCATAGCCGCAGCTAGGGAAACCGGAGCGATCGTCACGGCCGAAGAGCACTCAATCTTTGGCGGGCTCGGCTCCGCGGTGGCCGAAGTGGTGGTCGACCATGCTCCAGTGCCGATGAAGCGTCTCGGGGTTCCCGGCGTCTACGCCCCGACCGGTTCGGCAGAGTTCCTGCTCGACGAATTCGGGATGGCGCCGTCCGCAATCGCCGACGCCGCGCAGTCGCTGATCGAGCGCAAGTAATTGGGATCACGTGACCGGCCGGAGCGCATTTTTTGCCGCGGCGTCACCTGATTCGGGGAGGATAGAATGCGGGCAATTCTGGCAATCGACCAGGGCACCACCAATTCAAAGGCAGTTCTCGTTTCCGAGAAGGGAGAAATCATCGGCAGAGGTTCGGCTCCTGTCGGTATCGGCTATCCGAAGCCGGGCTGGGTCGAACAAGACCCACAACGGCTCTACGCATCGGTCTGCGAAGCCGTCGACGCTTGCCTGAAGGCTGGCCCCGATGTGGCTATCGAGGCTGTCGCCATTTCCAATCAGCGCGAGTCCGTCACCGCCTGGGATGCCGACACTGGAGAGGCGCTGGGACCGGTGGTCAGCTGGCAGTGCCGGCGAACGGCCCAGGATTGTGAACGGCTCATTGCCGAAGGCCACCTTGACCGGGTGCAGGCGCTCACAGGCCTGCCGTTGGACCCGATGTTTCCGGGTTCGAAGTTCCGATGGCTGCTCGACCGCATTCCGACCGGGCAATCAGTGCGGCTGGGAACGATCGACAGTTGGCTCATCCATTGCCTGACGGGCGGGCGCCGGCATGTCTGCGATGCGTCGAATGCCGCCAGGAGCCAGTTGTTCGACCTCAGGGAGCAGAGATGGAGTGAGGAGCTCGGCGGGATATTCGGCGTCGATATCGCGCTGCTGCCCGAGGTGCTCGACAGCTCCGCCGATTTCGGCAGAACCCAAGGATTGCCGGGAGTGCCTGACGGCACGCCCATCATGGCCGCGATCGGCGACAGCCACGCTGCCCTCTTCGGTCACGGAGCCTTCAAGCCGGGCGACGGCAAGGTGACCTTCGGGACGGGCTCCTCGGTCATGACGACGCTCTCGCACTTCATTCCCCCACGCAACGGCGTCACGGCAACAGTCGCATGGCGTCTCGGGGGAAAGCCGACATTTGCTTTCGAAGGCAATATTCTCGTTTGCGCCGCCAGTCTCCCCTGGATGGCCGATATTCTCGGCCTTGAGGATGTTGCGGCCCTCGTCGACCTTGCGGCGAGCGCCGAGCCGGGCGGACCCGGCTTCGTGCCGGCATTCGTTGGACTGGGGGCGCCTTACTGGAATGCCGATGCCCGCGCCCTGTTCTCCCAGATCAACTTCAACACGACTCGCGCGCAAATGGCCCGGTCGGTGACCGATTCCATCGCTTTCCAGGTGCATGACGTGATCGCGGCCATGCGGACGCAAAGCGGCGGCGAACTCGGCGCGCTCTATGTGGATGGCGGACCGAGCCAAAACCGCTTCCTGATGCAATGTGTGTCGAACCTCATCGAACATCCCGTGATCCAATGCGAAGCACCCGAGGCCTCGGCTCTGGGCGCTGCCTATCTGGCGGGACTGTCGCTCGGCATGTGGAGCGATCTCGAAATTGTCGCGGCGTTGCCGCGAAACACGGAGATCATCGAGCCGCAACCCGTCGATCGCGCGGGACTTCTCGATAGCTGGAATGATGCGCTCGCCCGCTCGACGTTCCGCGAAACACAGGCTAAAGGTGAATAAAAATTCACTCTGGGATTAGCGATGACTCGCCTCAACGAACTCCGCCTCATTTCAAGGGTCGCCCAGATGTACCACATAGAGGGGCGGCGGCAGGCGGAAATCGCAGAGCACCTTCGCCTGTCGCAGGCGACGGTATCGCGCATGCTGAAGCGCGCCGAGGCCGAGGATATCGTCAGAACCAGCGTGATCCCTCCCGTCGGCACCTATAGCGAACTCGAGGGCGCGCTTCGCGAGAAATACGGTCTGCCGGAGGCGATCGTCGTCGAGTGCACGGAAGATCGGGACGGGGCCATCATGGCCCGGATCGGCGAGGCAGCGGCGCATCTCTTGGAGGTGACGCTGGCGCCAGGGGAGATCATCGGCGTTTCGAGCTGGAGCCAGACCATCTTCAAGATGGTCGAGAACATCCATCCTCAGAAGAGCGCTCAGGCGAAATTCGTCGTCCAGACCCTTGGAGGCATGGGCGATCCTTCGGTGCAGACGCATGCGACGCAGCTGACCACGCGGCTTGCACGACTGACCGGCGCCGAGCCTAAACTGCTGCCCGTACAGGGCGTTACGACATCAAGGGAAGCAAAACTTCTGATGCAGGCCGACCCGTTCGTGCGCGAGACGATGGACCTGTTTGGCAGCATAACGCTTGCGATCGTCGGCATCGGAGCCGTGGAACCGTCCGAGCTTCTCGCACGCTCCGGCAACATCTTTTCGTCCCGCGAGCTCTCCGATCTCGCGGAAGCGGGAGCTGTCGGCGATATTTCGCTTCGCTTCTTCGATAGGAACGGCAAGCCGGTGAAGACGCCGCTTGACGACCGGGTCATCGGGCTGCCGCTCGAGGATCTCGAACGGGTGGACCGGGTCATCGCCCTTGCCGGCGGAGCCAAAAAGACCGACGCGATCGCAGGCGCGCTCCGCGTCGGGGTCATCGACATGCTTGTGACCGACAAGTTTACCGCGCAGCGATTGATCGACTGAAGGGTAGGATAGCGCCCGCCGCACCCGCCCGGGGGGTCCACTCTAGAACGACGGCTGATCGTCGTGGCCTGAGGCTCTCCCGCGAGCCCGGCTGGATACTTGGGAGTTTGCCGCACCGTATGCCGGCCCCTCGTTCGAACTCAGGGTGTTCGGCGCTGCGATCGATTCACTGGATCGATCGCTCCCCCGCTTTGCGGGCGCCGGGCCTCACCCACCCGTAACACTCATATGCCGTGCGACCGCTGGCCGATTATGAGTCCGGTCGATGATGAAGTCATGGCCCTTGGGTTTGCGGGTGATGGCTTCGTCGATCGCGGCGTGGAGGAGGGCGTCGTCTTCGGTGGCGCGCAGTGCGGCGCGGAGATCGGCGGCGTCGTTCTGGCCGAGGCACATATAGAGCGTGCCGGTGCAGGTGAGCCGAACGCGGTTGCAGCTCTCGCAGAAATTATGGGTCATCGGCGTGATGAAGCCGAGGCGGCCGCCGGTCTCGGAAACCCTGACGTAACGCGCCGGGCCGCCGGTCTGGAAATCAATGTCAGTTAGCGTGAACTGACGTTCGAGGTCGGCGCGCAACTCTGAGAGCGGCAGGTATTGATCGGTGCGGTCCTCTTCGATCTCGCCCATCGGCATGGTTTCGATGACGGTGAGGTCCATGCCGCGACCATGGGCGAAGCGCAGGAGATCGGGCATCTCGGCATCGTTGAAATTTTTCAGCGCGACGGCATTGAGCTTGATCTTGATACCGGCCCTCTGGGCGGCGTCGATGCCTTCCAGGACCTTGTCGAAATCGCCCCAGCGGGTGATCTTGCGGAACTTGTCGGGATCGAGCGTATCGAGCGAGACGTTGATGCGGCGCACGCCGCAATCATAAAGCTCGGCGGCATGGCGGGAAAGCTGTGAGCCGTTGGTCGTCAGCGTCAACTCATCGAGACCGGAGCCGATCTTTTCGCAGAGCTTGCGCACGAGATACATGATGTTCTTGCGCACCAGCGGCTCGCCGCCGGTCAGCCTGATCTTGCTGACACCCTTTGCGATGAAGGCCGAACAGAGGCGGTCGAGCTCTTCGAGCGTCAAAAGATCCTTCTTCGGCAGGAAGGTCATATTCTCCGCCATGCAATAGGTGCAGCGGAAGTCGCAGCGGTCGGTGACGGAGACGCGGAGATAGGTGACCGCCCGGCCGAAAGGGTCGATCATCGGATGCGCATCTGCCGTGAGCGGCGATGCGTTGCCTATCGTTCCCACTCTCTTATTCACCAATTCCTCCGCGGCGGGGATTTGAAGCGCGCCGATCGGGATGGGCCCCGTTTTCAAGCGACATCTTTCTATTTGTGCATATGTGATTGCCCCGTCAAGGGAAACGGATTTCGCACACGCTAATTTGCGCTTGCCTCGAAAATGCCGAACGCCTACTTCTCCAAGGGAAAGAGGGTGATAGAGATGAGCGATATCTGGCCGAGCGAACTTCGCGTTTCTAAGGACCGGCAGCGGCTGGTGGTGACCTTCAACGACGGCCAGAGCTTCGATCTTTCGGCCGAACTCCTGCGCGTTCTGTCACCGTCGGCCGAGGTGCAGGGCCACGGGCCGGGACAGAAGGTGACGGTGCCGGGCAAACGCAATGTCGCGATCGTCTCGATGACGCCAACCGGCAATTATGCGGTCCGAATCGGTTTCGATGATATGCACGATACCGGCATCTACACCTGGACCTACCTGCGCGAACTGGGCGAACGGGGGGCGGAGCTGTTTTCGGCCTATGAGGACGAACTCCGGGAAAAGGGCATGAACCGCGACACGGCGGAAAAGCCGCGCTGAATCTCAATATATGGCCATCGGGGGACACATGGCGAAAGCGAATCGAAAGAACTGGCTGCGCGCCAAAGGCAGCGCCGCCGGCAGCAAGGTGACCTTCCTCGAACTGTTCTTCGATCTGGTCTTCGTCTTTTCGATCTCGCAGCTTTCGCATGCGCTTGCCGCCCATTATACGCCTCTCGGCGCTGCCGAAGCGGCAGTGATGACCTTCGCCGTCTGGTGGGTGTGGATATTCACCGCGTGGGTGACGAACTGGCTTGATCCCGACAAGATGCCGGTGCGCGGCATGCTGGTCGTGCTGATGATGCTGGGCCTAGTGCTTTCCGCCTCCATCCCCGAGGCCTTCGGCGACAAGGGACTGCTTTTTGCCGGCGCCTATGTGACGATGCAGGTCGGCCGCTCGCTGTTTGCCACCTATGCGATGACGCGTGTCGACCGGGCCAATACGCTGAATTTCGCGCGCATCACAAGCTGGCTTGCGGTCGCCGCCATCTTCTGGATCGCCGGCGGGCTCTTGGAGCATGAAGCCCGGCTTATCGCATGGCTGATAGCACTTGCGATCGAATATGCGGGGCCAGCCGCGGGCTTTGCGGTGCCTGGGCTTGGCCGATCGAGGCCTGGCGACTGGGACGTTTCCGGCGCGCACATGGCTGAGCGCTGCGCGCTCTTCGTCATCATCTGCCTCGGAGAGGCGATTCTCGTTTCAGGCCGCACCTTTTCCGAGCTGGCGATTTCGGGTCTGACCAGCCTGATCTTCGTGACTGCCTTTATCGGCACGGTCACCATGTGGTGGCTCTATTTCCGCTTCGGCCACGGGCGCGCCGCTCATCGCATCGAGCATGAGGAGACGCCGGGGGCTCTGGCGCGGCAGGCTTTCACCTACGCGCATATCCCGATCCTGGCCGGCATCATCGTGCATGCGGTGGCGGTCGAATTCATGTTCTCGCATCCGCACGAGACGGGTGACTTCGGCGTCGCGGCGGCGGTGCTCGGCGGCTCCGGTCTGTTCCTCGCCGGCAATCTCTGGTTCAAGGGCGCGACCAGCGGGCAGATGCCACTGTCGCATCTTGCCGGCCTGGTGCTGGTGGTCCTGCTAGCTTTCGCAGCGCCCTTCCTCGAGGTCTATCTGCTCGGCATCCTGGCGACGCTAGTGCTGATCATCGTCGCTGCCTGGGAATATCGCTCGCTGAGCGGCACATCGACGGCGCCGTCGCTGCATTGAACCTCAAGCGCCTCGCCTCGAACTTGGTTCATGCGAGGCGCTTGAGGGTCTTTTATGCATGTCGTCCTTCCAAAACCGCTGCCCACTTTTGGGCGACATGCATCAGTCATCGTCGCGCAGATCTTTCAGCAGCACGGTGATGATGCGCTCCATCGAGGTGGCTGTCGCCATGCATTGTTCGATCGGCTCCTCAGAGAGGGTGCGTTCGATGAGATCGGTCTGGATCGCCATCGCCGCCTCGGTCACTTTGCGGCCTTCGCCGGTGAGATAAAGGCGCAGCACCCGCTTGTCGCGCTCGTCGCCGCGCCGTTCGATCAGACCCCGTTGCTCCATCTGCGGCAGCAGCATGCTCATATTGGAGCGGCCGACGAGGAGCTTGCGCGCCAGTTCCTGCTGCGAAATGGCCTCGAAACGGTAGAGATTGACCAGAATATCGAGGTGTGGCGGCTTGATATCGAGATCGGCAAGCGAGCGGGTCAGGGACTGCTGCATCAGCTGGCAGGCGCGCGCCACCGCGATCCAGCTGCGAAAACGCGGATGATCCCAGGGCAGGGATTGATTTTTGTTCATCGTTGTACTTTATTGTTCAGTGTTGAACAGTCTTTTGGATTCCCACTATGGCAAATTTCGCGCTTGAGGTCACCCGCCTCGGATTTCGGGTTCTGCAGGCGATATCGCCGCGGCTGGCGGGCAGGGCGGCATTCCTGCTGTTCTGCCGCACACCATCGCCGCGGCCGAAGGGAGAGAAGGCAAAGACGGCACATGCGGCTGGTGCGGCGCTGCTTGCCGGCGCGGAACGCTTTGTCCTCAGGCTTGCCGGCGGCGCCAAAGCGCATGCCTATCGCCTCAACGGCGGTGCGATCGGTCAGCGCAAGCGCTACCTCGTCACGCATGGCTGGGGCTCGAGCGCCGTCTACATGGCCGATCTCCTTTCGATGCTGGCGGCGACAGGTGCCGAGGTGGTGGCGCTCGATTTTCCCGGCCATGGGCGCGCGGGTGGCCGTTTCCTGCATATGGGGCTTGCGGTCCAGGCGATCGCGGCAGCAGGGGAGCGCTTCGGTGCATTCGACGCGGCGATTGGCCATTCCTTCGGGGGCGCGGCGCTGATGGTCTCGGCGGCGGGCCTGATCCCGGATGCTGCGCCCGTTACCGGGGAGCGACTGGTGCTGATCGGCGCGCCGAGCGATATGGCCTGGCTTTTCACTGATTTCGGACGGATGATCGGGCTTCGCGCCGCCGCGCAGGCTGCGTTGGAGAATGAGGTTCATCGTGTCACTGGGCGAAGACTCGGAGATTTCGACGCCAACAATACGGCGGGCTCGATCGGCCGGTCGGTCCTGGTGATCCACGCCGAGGACGACAAGGAAGTGTCAGCGGCCCATGCCCGGCGTTACGGCGCGGCGAGTAAGAGAGTGCGGCTGTTCTGGGCGAAAGGTTTCGGCCATCGGCGCATAATCGGCGCGCCTCCGGTGCTCGGCGCGATCGCGGCCTTTCTCGCAGGCGGCGCGGACGAGGGAACCGACGAAAGCATCAAAAAAGATGCGGAGATCATTCCGTTTTTTGAGCTTCCGGCGAGGCGCGCGGCATTGTAGCGTCCGTGGCAAAGATCAGCCGCGGCGGGACGCTTTATGAAAATCATCAGCAGCATCGAAGAGCTCAATACCATCTATGGCGCCGGCCTATCACAGGCTTCGGTCGACAAGGTGACCAAGCGGTTGACGCCGCTTTACCGTCAGATGATCGAAATCTCGCCGTTTGCGGCGCTTGCGACCGTCGGGCCGGAAGGGCTTGATTGTTCGCCACGTGGCGATCTCGGCGGCGTAGTGCGCGTCGTCGACGACGAGACGCTGTATCTGCCGGATTGGCGCGGCAACAACCGTGTGGATTCGCTCTCCAATATCGTGCGTGATCCCAGGCTCGCGCTGATGTTACTGATCCCCGGCTCCAACACCACGATGCGCATCAACGGCCGCGGCGTCGTCTCGAACGACGAGGCGCTGCTTTCGAGTTTCGAGATGGACGGCAAACATCCGCGCACCGTCATCGTCATTTCGATCGACGAGGTCTATTTCCAGTGTGCGCGCGCCGTGATACGCGCCGAACTCTGGAATGCCGGGCATTTTACCGATCCGGCGAGCTTGCCGACGCCGGGCCAGATGCTGAAGGCTGCCGTCAGCGATTTCGATCAGGAAACCTACGACCGGGAATGGCCGGGACGGGCGGCGAAGACGATGTGGTGAACCGCTGTCATCTCATTGTGACGGCGCAGTTTTGACAGAGTTCGCCCTTTACTCGATGTTATCCTCGGCCTTGTGCTGCCTTGTGCCGAGGATCTGCTGCACCGGCGGCAGATGCTAGGGACAAGCCCGAGCACGACGAAAGAAAGGTTGTCACCTTGTGGCGACAGCGTGCTTATCATGAGGGTTCCGTGTTAGGCCTTGTAGATCAGCCAGCTCTTGCTGAAGTCCTTCTGCATGCCGTCCTGATAGAGGACGATACAGTTGCGGCCGGCGTTCTTAGCGCCGTAAAGGGCGATGTCGGTCTTGCTGTAAAGCTCGCCGGCATCCTCCGCATTCGAGGCCATGCAGATGCCGATCGAAACGGTGATCGGGCCGTAATTCACCCGCGTGCGGGAATTCTTGAACGGCGTAGTTTCCAGCGTGCGGCGGATGCGTTCGGCGATAGCCGTCACTTCCTCGGCTGTGTTGCCCTCGATGATCAGGGCAAATTCCTCGCCGCCGGCACGGGCGACGAAGACGTCTCGCCGGACATTGCTGCGGATGACGGAGGCGACGGTGGCGAGAATCTTGTCGCCGACGGGATGGCCGTAGGTGTCGTTTATCTTCTTGAAGTTGTCGATGTCGGCGAGCAGCAGGGCGGTTACCGGCCGCATGCCGGGATTGTTGAAGACCGCTGACAGCCGGTCATCGAAGGCGCGGCGGTTGGAAAGGCGCGTCAGTGAATCGGTGTTGGCGATGCGCTTGTATTCATCGAGTTCCTTGCGGACTTGGTCCATCTCCTGCGAGCGCTGGACGACGTCCTCGACGGTGCGTTCGCCATGCGCCATGGTATCGCCAGTCGCCTGGCTCAAAAGTTCGATAGCGCTTTCGATCAATTCGGCGCTGGCATTGCTCTTGGAGGTGATGCGCTTATGGGTCTCGCCGAGCAGCCTTGTATAGCTTTCGAGCGAACTTTGCTCCTGCCTCAGGATTCGCAGCAGGCCGTCGAGTTCGCCTGATATGCGCGTATGGGCATCGTCGAAGACGCGTGCGGGGCTGCTGGTGAAATACTGCGCGCCCAGCGCATCGAGTTCGGCCTGGGTCGCCTGGCTGCCGAGAGCTGCGAGTTCACGGGTGAGCGCCGGATTGGAGCCGATATAGGCCTCGTAGAAGAGTTCGTAATTGCGGGGTATCGGCGCGACGCCCATCGAGCGCATTGCGTAGGTGATCTGGCCCGCTACGTCGGGAACCTGCACCTTGGGCGCGACAGCCGTATTCATCCGGCAAACTCCTCATTTCTTCGAAGGCAATATTTATTTGTTAGCTTAAATTTCTTGGGAAAAGATTAAAGCGACATATACCAAAGATTACATATGAAAACTTCGCGGTCGGTCAGTACTTCAAGTACGTCTATGATTTTTCAAGGAAAAACGTATCCTTATCGGGACAGTGCATACCCGTTGCGCGGGAGGCGGTATTTAAAAAACTTACAGTTCTCTTCTCCTTAGAGATCGTATTCATCTTGTCGACAGCAAGTTTTGGTTGTTTCCTATTTTCGGAAGCAATGCGGAATGACAGTTCACCGCCAAACCCGACACCGCCAAAAAGCCAGGACGTAAGATCATGGAAAGCGGCCGCGCCATTTTTTCGTCATCCTCGTTTTCATCGTCTTCGCAGGCGGTGCCTTGCTGCTGGAGCATGCCCGTCTCTTTGCCGGCGCATTCCGGACGGAGATTCTGGCGCGGGTGGATGATGGAGATGTGATAAGCGCCGCAGATAATCAGTAAGCGCGCAAATATCGGAAGGTCGCGCCGTGCGGCGCCTTATCCGGCAGGCGGATGAGGGGCTTTACGGCAAGCCGTCAGCTGCCCCTTCACCTGACTTCAAAGACACACCAGACAATCACCCCAAATTCAGTTCCTGGAAGAAATCATTGCCCTTGTCGTCGATGACGATGAAGGCGGGAAAGTCTTCGACCTCGATCTTCCAGACCGCTTCCATGCCGAGCTCAGGATATTCCAGCACTTCGACCTTGCGGATGCAGTCTTTGGCGAGGCGGGCGGCGGGGCCGCCGATCGAACCCAGGTAAAAGCCGCCATGTTTCTTGCATGCCTCGCGCACGGCGCGCGAGCGGTTGCCCTTGGCGAGCATCACCATCGAGCCGCCGAAGGACTGGAACTGGTCGACGTAGCTGTCCATGCGGCCGGCCGTCGTCGGGCCGAAGGAGCCGGAGGCATAACCGGCCGGCGTCTTGGCGGGGCCGGCATAATAGACCGGGTGATTTTTCAGGTAGTCGGGCATGCCTTCGCCCTTCTCCAGCCGTTCGCGGATCTTGGCATGGGCGAGGTCGCGGGCGACGATAATGGTGCCCGTCAGCGAAAGGCGCGTCTTGACGGGGTGCCTCGATAGTTCGGCGAGCACTTCGGCCATCGGCTTGTTGAGGTCGATATGCACGGTCGATTCCGACAGTTTCGCTTCGTCGATCTCCGGCATGTATTTCGACGGATCGGTTTCGAGCTGCTCGACAAAGATGCCGTCGCGGGTAATCTTGCCCTTGGCTTGGCGGTCGGCGGAACAGGAGACGCCGAGGCCGATCGGCAGCGAGGCGCCGTGGCGGGGCAGGCGGATGACGCGCACGTCATGGCAGAAATACTTGCCGCCGAACTGAGCGCCGACGCCCATCTGCTGCGTCAGCTTGTGGATTTCCTTTTCCATTTCGATGTCGCGGAAGGCATGGCCGCTCTCGGAGCCTTCGGTCGGCAGTTCGTCGAGATAACGGGTCGATGCAAGCTTGACTGTTTTCAGGTTCATCTCCGCCGAGGTGCCGCCGATCACGATCGCCAGATGATAGGGAGGACAGGCTGCCGTCCCCAACGTCAGGATCTTCTCCTTAAGGAAGTCGATCATCCGGTCGTGGGTCAAAAGCGAAGGCGTACCCTGATAGAGGAAGGTCTTGTTGGCTGAACCGCCGCCCTTGGCGACGAAGAGAAAGTCGTAGGAGTCCGTGCCTTCCTCATAGATATCGATCTGCGCCGGCAGGTTATTCCTAGTGTTCTTCTCTTCGAACATCTTGATCGGCGCGAGCTGCGAATAACGCAGGTTCTTCTTTTCATAAGCGTCGAGCACGCCTCTCGAAAGCGCCGCCGCATCACCGCCCTCTGTCCAGACCTTGCGGCCCTTCTTGCCCATAATGATCGCCGTGCCGGTGTCCTGGCACATGGGCAGCACGCCGCCGGCGGCGATATTGGCGTTCTTCAGCAGATCATAGGCAACGAAACGATCGTTGTCGGTCGCTTCAGGATCGTCGAGGATGGCGGCAAGCTGCTTCAGATGGCCGGGGCGCAGCAGGTGGTTGATGTCGGCAAAGGCGGTTTCGGCAAGCAGCCGGATTCCCTCGGAATCAACCGTCAGGATTTCCTGGCCCTTGAAATTGTCGACCGAGACGTAATCGCTGCTGATCTTGCGATAGGGGGTGGCATCCTTGCCAAGCGGGAAGAGATCGTCAGCCATCCAAGTGACCTTTCTGGTGGGCGTGCGTCGCTAAAATTGGACCCGGTCTAAATCTGCTGCGAAGCAAATGCAATTAGGATGGGGCGGAGTCTGGAGCTGGGGCCATATCGTGCCACATTTTGCAACCTGCCCGGCACACGCAATAAGCGAGGCGAAAGCGAGATCTGTCGCGAAGCGGCCGACTTCAGGTTGCCTTCAGTTCAAGCCCGGTTCATATTCCCGGCAGCGTTAACCTGCCGGGGCTTCCAATGACAAATGCAAAGCCAACTGCTGTCGACGACCTTCTCGTTTTTTTCGAACATGACTGGATCAGGGGCGATCTGCTGCGCCTCGCCAGCGATCCCGAAGGAGCGGCCATGTATGTTCGCTTCGTCAATGGCGTCCGCATCGACGCCAAACATGGGCCTGACCACGAAACGATCATTGAGGGCAAGTACGGAACCTTCAAAGTGACACCTGACGGTCACTTCACATATGAGCTGGATTACACGCTCGACGTGGTGAAGAATTTGGGTAAGTCCGATCAGCTCATCGAAAAGCTGAATTACAAGATGTCCGATGGCTCCGGGGGCACGGATCTCGGCGTGCTGACCCTGGCGATCGACGGCGTCAACGAAGACGAAAAATACCACGAGGTCCTGGATTTCGATGATATGGGAGTCTTATCCAGGGCAGATGATTTCTCTCTTCCCAATTACCGTGGCTTTGCGCTCTCCGTGAACGGCAGCCACGACCTGACGCTTCTGAACGGCATCGTCTATGATACCATTCCGGGCGTCGACGCCATTACCGAGGACCGTTTCAGCGATACCGTTCTGTCGCCGGGTTCTGCGCCCGTAACCCTGAAGATGGTCGATGGCGGGGAGTTCACCTTTCAGAGCGTTTCGATCGCCGAATTGTCGGCGTCGCCCTTTCACCTGACGCTCACAGCCTTGAGCGACGGCCAGATCGTCTATCAGCAGGAACTCGAGGTTACCGGGCCCAATCTCGAGGTCGATATCGAAGACATCGAAGAAATCCGCTTCGACTTCATGGGCAATTCGGTGGTGATGGACAATTTTTCGCTGTTGGTTTGAGGCTTGTCTGGTGTGCCGTGTGTGCCCGTCACCCTAACCCTCTCCCCGTAAAAACGGGGCGAGGGGACGTGCCCTGCGAGAGATTGGCGAGGGACGAAGGGGTTGCGGCTACCTCCCTTAGCCCCGCAAGCGGGAAGGTGCCGGCAGGCGGATGAGGGGCTGCGTATCGCGCCCTTTTACTTCGGCCCGATCATCGTTTCCGGGCGCACGATCGCGTCATACTCTTCCGACGTCACCAGGCCGCTGGCAAGCGCTTCTTCCTTCAGCGTCGTACCGTTCTTGTGCGCCGTTTTGGCGATCTTGGCGGCGGCGTCGTAGCCGATCTTGGGGGCGAGGGCGGTGACCAGCATCAGCGAGCGCTCGAGGCCGGCCTTGATATTGTCCTCGCGCGCCTCGATGCCGACAACGCAGTTGTCGGTGAAGGAGACGGCGGCGTCGGCAAGCAGTTGCACCGACTGCAGGAAATTATAGGCCATCATCGGATTGTAGACGTTGAGTTCGAAATGGCCCTGGCTATCGGCAAAAGTCAGTGCAGCGTGGTTGCCGAAGATGTGGATGCAGACCTGCGTCAGCGCTTCGCACTGGGTCGGGTTGACCTTGCCGGGCATGATCGAGGAGCCGGGCTCGTTTTCCGGCAGCGCCAGCTCGCCGAGACCGGCGCGCGGGCCGGAGCCGAGCAGGCGGATGTCGTTGGCGATCTTGAAGAGGGCGGCAGCCGCCGCATTGATGGCCCCATGCGAAAAGACCATGCTGTCATGCGAGGCAAGCGCCTCGAATTTGTTCGGCGCGCTGACGAAGGGGATGCCGGTGATATCTGCAATCTCTTCGGCGACTTTCTCAGCAAAGCCGACCGGCGCGTTGAGGCCGGTGCCGACGGCGGTGCCGCCCTGGGCGAGCTCGCAGAGGCCGGGCAGGGTCATTTCGATGCGCTTGATGGCCGAGCCGACCTGGGCGGCATAGCCGGAGAATTCCTGGCCGAGCGTCAGTGGTGTGGCATCCTGAGTATGGGTGCGGCCGATCTTGATGATGTGGCTGAACTCCGTGACCTTCATATCCAGGGCGGCATGCAGGTGCTTCAGCGAGGGCAGCAGGTGATGGGCGATCCGTTCGGCGCAGGCGATGTGCATGGCCGTCGGATAGGTGTCGTTCGACGACTGGCTCATATTGACGTGATCGTTCGGATGCACCGGCTTCTTGGAACCCATGACGCCGCCGAGCATTTCTATGGCACGATTGGAGATCACCTCGTTGGCATTCATGTTGGACTGTGTGCCGGAACCGGTCTGCCAGACGACCAGTGGAAAGTGCTCGTCGAGCTTGCCGTCGATCACTTCCTGGGCGGCGTCGACGATGGCCTTGCCCAGCGCCGGATCGAGCTGGCCGAGCGACATGTTGGCGCGGGCGGCCGCCTGTTTCACGATGCCGAGTGCGCGGACGATCGACAGCGGCTGCTTTTCCCAGCCGATCTTGAAATTGCCGAGCGAACGCTGCGCCTGGGCGCCCCAATATCGGTCGGCGGCGACGTCGATGGGGCCAAAAGTATCGGTTTCGGTGCGGGTCGCGGTCATGAGCCTTGCCTTCCTCTCGCATGCTGTTTTCTGGCATCTTCGAAAGATGTGGTCTTATAGGTTGGAAACCAGGGTAACAAAACAGGATGCTGTGCGAAATATTGATACTCACAGTCATGTTTGCGCCGGCCGAGCGGCGTGCCTTTTCGGCCACGTTGGAAATTTTATGCATCGGCGCGTTTTTGCCGTACTGGTCCGGCGGCGAAAATTCGGTAAAAAATTAACTAATAATTTCATAATTTTGTGTGAACTGCTGTGCGGCGCCGCGCAGGATTTCTCTCACATGAAATTGAGTCCGCCAGCGCTGGCGGCGAAGGCCGGTTTCTGATCAATGAGGCCCTACGCTGCTTGAGTTTCGCGGGATTTGAGCTGAGAACAGCATGACATCGGGACTGGAATATATATGACGTTCGTTTTGAAAAGCGCGGTATCCGCATTGGCACTTTCCTGCGGCCTGGCAATGATGGCCGCTCCCGCGCATGCCTATACGCTGATGGATATGCTGCGCGGCGACAGGCAGCGGACCCAGAGCACCATTTTCATGGATCAGATGCCGCCCGGGCGGGTGGCGCCACGTGGCGGCGAAGGCGGATCGCTTGGCGGGCTTGATCCGGAGGCGCCGCTGCCGAAGGTCAGCGGTCCGCGTTATTACACCTATAAGACCGAAGCCCTGCAGTTCGTCGATACCAGCAAGTTTGCCGATCCTATCGTCACTGGTGCGGTTGCTGAGGTTTCTCCTGGGAGCGATTCCGAACCGGTGGCGCAGCGCCGCTTCCTGGCGCAGGCCAAGGTTCGTGCCAATGCCGACGTCGCCAAGGCGCTCGAAACCTATTACAGCGACAGCCGCAATCCGCTCGTCTGGGTCGACGGTAACCAGATCAACGAGCGCGCCCAGTCGGCAATGGCGGCGCTGGCCGATGCGGCTTCCGTGGGTCTCGACCCTGCCGATTACGCCGTGCAGGCGCCGGCGGTCGATCCGGCCAATCCCGATCCTGCTGCGCGCGACCGGGCGCTGACGCAGTTCGAGCTCGAACTTTCGGCCAAGGTGCTTGCCTTCGTGCAGGACACGGTCCGCGGCCGCATCGATCCGAACAAGATTTCCGGCTATCACGATTTCCAGCGCAAGGTCGTCAATCTGGCGCCGGTGCTGAAGCTTGCCCGCATGAGCCCCAATGCCGGCGCCTACATCGCCAGTCGTTCGCCCGATAGTACGCAGTTCGAGGCGCTGAAGGCGGAGCTTGCCAAGCTTCGCGCTGCCGATAGCAATGAGGAGCAGATCGTCATTTCGCTCCAGGGCCTGCTCAGACCCGGCGACAGCTCGCCCGAGATCGCCAATATCGTCAAGGCGCTGCAGAAGCACGGGTCCGAGACACTGAAGACCAATCATGTGGCGACGTTCGCAGCTTACGCCGGAGGCAGCGACTATTCGCCAGACATCGTCTCACTCGTCGAGGACTTCCAGAAAGAGCACGGCCTGAAGCCGGATGGTGTTATCGGCCAGGCGACAGTGCGCGCCATGACCGGCGGCGACACCAATGCCTCGAAGATCGACAAGCTCGTCGTCGCCATGGAACAGGTCCGCTGGCTGCCGGAAGATCTGGGTTCCCGTTACGTCATGATCAACCAGCCGGCCTACATGGCCTACTACCACAATGACGGCAAGGAACAGCTGTCTATGCGCGTGGTGGTCGGCGGCAAGAACAACCAGACCTATTTCTTCAACGACGAGATCGAGACGGTGGAGTTCAACCCGTTCTGGGGCGTGCCGCAGTCGATCATCATCAACGAAATGCTGCCGAAGCTGCGCTCGGACCCCAACTACCTCGATCAGCTCGGTTATGAGGTTGAGGTGAATGGCCATGCCGTCGCCTCGTCCAGCGTCGACTGGTACGGCTCGACCGCGAATGTTTCGGTGCGCCAGCCGCCAAGCGGCGATAACGCCCTCGGCGAACTGAAGATCCTGTTCCCGAACAGCCACGCGATCTACATGCACGATACGCCCTCGAAGAGCTTCTTCAAGCGCGACATGCGGGCGCTCAGCCACGGTTGTGTCCGCCTTGCCAATCCGCGCGCGATGGCAGCCGCCGTGCTCGGCACGACGGTTGACGATGTCGCCAGGCAGATTGCAAGCGGGCAGAACCATGCGGTGAAAGTGCCGCAGAAGATCCCGGTCTACGTCTCCTATTTCACTGCCTGGCCGAACAAGGACGGAGTGGTGGAGTATTTCGATGACGTTTACGGCCGTGACGCCTATGTCGAGAAGGCTTTCGACGCGACGACCAAGGCGCGTGGGGCGCAGATCTAATACAGGTTTATTGGGCTATTGAATGGGCGGTCTTCGGGCCGCCCGTTTCGTTATTGGGGTGTCTGCGTGCTGCAATATGCGGATGCGCCGTGCCGCCCCTCATCCGACCCTTCGGGCCCCCTTCTCCCCGCTGGGTAGAAGGGGGAACAAGCGGCGCACACCTCGTAACAATGGGACGTTTTGATGGGAGCAGGGGATCAGAGGCTTGTCCCTTCTACCCAGCGGGGAGCAACCATGTTCAATTTTTCCGGTATTGGGGCGTCCATTCGGTCTTTCGAAAGAGGATTGTGTTGGCGA
>NZ_NWSZ01000037.1:0-54706 GCF_002531885.1 Rhizobium sp. L9
CCTTTTCCGGTAGGACAGAGAATCATATTTCAGCTGATTTGCGAATCTGCGATTCTGAAAAATCGAAGCGTGCTCTAGCTTGAGGTTAGGCGACGTGAGTTGGTATATGCCTCAATCAATTCGCAAATCATTTCAGAAGTTACACTGAACGGCCGAGCAATTCACAATCACCTCTTGCCATTCGTAGTACCACAACAGACCTTGCGCGATAACAGTCGAGACCGCGACAACCAACATCATCTGTCGGGGCGTGAGGGATTTCCAAAACACAGACCGGGCTAAAAGTAGGCAGTTCGTCATTCCTGCCGGAAACATCAAAACCGGCACCCATGAAGCAAGTTCTGCTTCAAATCGGTCTTTCGACGAACAGCACAAGAAGTATTGGTGGTCTTCCGAAAGGCCAAGAATGACCTCGGTTAACGCTATATACCCACTCCAGACCACACACGGGGCCAAGAAAATAACCCACGACAGCGACGAGGATGAATGCCCCGAATAAAAACAGGAACGCATTCGGGCCCATCATGAAAGCGAGTGTTTTCAGAATGAGGAAGACTGGCGATGCCAGAACGCAAAGCAACGTCGCCCAACCCCACTTTTGTCTCGGAGTTGGAAGGTCGACTTTGGCTTGCGCATCCATGCGTGGCCCTCAATCTGAAAAAGTGAAACGATTATGTGGTGGCGGTGCGTGACGCCAAAAGCGCTAACTGTCTGCTGATCACACAGTCAAGCCATCTATCGCTCGATCACGCCGGGAACCGGCTCCTGTTCCTGACGGGATCTGGGACCGCTTCCTTTCAGCGCTTCCACGAAACGGACCACGTCGCCGACCAGGCTATCGCTGAAGATGTCGTTGTGACCCGCACTGTCATAGATCACCATTCGCTTGGGTTCGGGTGCGATCTCGTACAGCGCCTGCCCTGAAGACAGTGGGATGCTGTCATCAAGCCTGCCGTGGAGGAACAACTTCGGTTGTCTGACCTTGCCTATGTTGAGGTCCGAGCGAAACGGATCCTTGAGAAGAATTTCAGCCGGGAGGAACGGATAGCGCGCCTGCGCAACCGACAGAACCGACAGGTACGGCGATACAAGAATGACCCCGGCGGCCGGCCTCTTCGCGGCGGTGTTCACGGCTACGCCGGTGCCAAGCGACCGGCCGAGCACGACGATCTCGCCTCCGGCCTGTGCCGAAAGCCAGTCGAAGGCGGCGATGCCGTCCGTCAGCAGCCCCTGCTCGCTGGGTGAACCGGTGGATCCGGGATAGCCGCGATAGGAAATCGCCAGCAATCCAATCCCGCGCGCCGCCAGCGCCTGTGCGAGAAATGCGTAATTGTCGACGCGGTCACCGTTTCCGAAAAAGAGGAGCACACAGGGCTTGCCGGTGTCGCCTTGGCTGTACAGTCCCTGAAGCATCTCCCCGTCGGGCGTCTTGATGTGGACCGACTCGCCCCAGCGCGCCTGCTCCGGAAGGGGCATGGCGCCTGCTCCGGGAAAAAGCAGGCTTCGCTGAGAAAAATAGAGCAGGCCCAAGACCGCCATGTAGGCGATGGCCGCCATCAGCGGCAAGATCAGCAAGTACCTTGTGGTGCTCACGACAGAATCTACCCGCCGGTTTGGCAATGCCAGGACGCTTTGCAGCAACCTCGGCCAGTGACGGCGTGGTGTGCTCGGCATAGTGGAATATACACACAAAGCGTTGCTGTGGAGAAGAGGCCGGGAGACGATGATGCTCTCAGAAAACCTCGGCGGCAGCGCTTCACGCCTTGCAATAGACCTTCGTGGGCCTCAGGCTGGGAAAGGGTTTCGCCACCCATCCAGTTCTTCAAGCCTTCCGTACCACTCTTGGATATGCCGGAATTCGGCGAGTGGTATGTCGGCAGCGGCGGCGTAAGGAAGCGCAGCAGCCAAAGCGAAATCCGCCACGGTCAGTGTCTTGCCGACGACGACACTATTGGCGGCCAGATGATCGTCGAGCACCCGGCCATGGAGCCGAAAGCTCGTCTTCGCGTCTTCGATCACGGCGATATCGGGCTCTCCGCCGAACAACGGCTTGATCAGCATTTCAAACCACAGCGTTGCTCCATGCCGGGTGAAATGGCTGGCATCCCAGCTCAACCAGCGCAGTACGTCGATCTGCCGATGGTCATGCGGCCAGAAATCCGACGCGACTGTGTCGGACAGCCTGCACATGATGGCGTTCGCTTCCCATAAGGTTCCGGCCTCCTCCTGCAGCACCGGGACTTTCCCGTTCGGGTTCAGCGCCAGGAATTCCGCGGTTCGCTGTTCTCCGCTCGCCAGGTCAACCCTGACGAATTCCACGTCGGCTTGAAGAAAACGCGCGGCGGCGCATGCCTTTCGCGGATTGAGCGTCTCGCAATAGTAAAGCTTCATTGTCGCCTTACCCATGATTTTGCCCTTCGGCGGTTCCCAGAAAAGAGTTCAATCGTTCGAAACTTTGCGACCAACCGGATTCATGACCCTCAAGCGAGGATGCGCTGGCAAATCCGCTCTGCCGAAAAGTCATTTCCGTGCCGCCCTCGCTTTCCCTGAAGGTAATCGTGACGATCGTTTCGGGGCTGGTTTCGCCGGTTGCGGTCTCCCAGGCATGGGTGAAGACAAGCCTGTGCGGCGGCTCGACCTCCAGATATCTTCCGCCGACCCAATGCTCTTCTCCATCCGGTGCAATCAGACAGGCGCGGTGTCTGCCGCCTGGCCAGGCTTCCAGCCTGTCGCCGACCGCCGTGAAGCCGTGAGGGCCACACCATTGCACCAGGGCTTTCGGGTCGGTCCATGCCTTGAAAACGAGATCGCAGGGGGCATCGAACCTTCGCACGAGAACCAAGTCACGGCTATTGTCTGTTTCGGTCTCGGGATTGGTCATTTTCGTTTCCTTGTACCTTGGAGAGGTAGTCATCGAGACGATCGAAGCTTTCATCCCAGAAGCGCCTGTAATCGGCGATCCAATCCGCAATTGTCTTCAAGGCTGCCGGCTCGAGGATGCGGGGACGCGAATTCGCTTCCCGGCCGGAGCGGATCAACCCGGCCTGTTCCAGGACCTTGAGATGCTTTGAGATGGCGGGTTGAGACAGCTCGAAGGGGTCCGCGAGTTCGGCTACGGTCGCCTTGCCATTGGCAAGCCGCGCGAGAATTGCTCTCCGCGTAGGATCGGAGAGGGCGGAAAAAATCGCATCAAGCCTGTCGTCCATGCATCACCAGCTAGCTATATAGCTAAATGGTTATATTCTGCGCGGCGAAATGTCAAGATAATTTATGGAATCCGCAATGGCAGGAAAAAACTCGACCCCGATGGGCAAGCGACGATGTCGTGAGCGGACCCTTCACCGCTCGCGACCGAGCACCCGAGAGCGCCATGTTTGCAGGCGCTGCGCCAGCCTCACATCGGCGGCATCTTTTCGAATTTCGCCACGTCGGGATCGACCCGATCCCAGGCAAGGCCGCGGACGGTGTAGGTTGCCATTTGCGGCTGATATCGCTCGGGCTCGTCGAGGCTGGCGGCGTGGATCGTGAAGAAATCGGGCATGTATGAGAAGGTCAGGTAAACAGGCGCGCCGCAGGCCGGGCAGAAGCCCCGCGTTTTGACGTTGCCGTTGTCGGCGACCATCTGCCAGTGGCTGGCCACTCCTTCAAGCTTCACCGCCTGCCGGCTCGGGAAGGTCAGATAGGATCCGTGGCCGGTGCCGCTCGTCCGCTGGCAATCGCGGCACTGGCAGTCGTTCATCGCAATCGGCTCGGCCGAGATCTCGTAATGGATGGCGCCGCAGGCGCAGCCGCCGGTATAAGGCTTGCTCATTTGCTTTCTCCTGAACAAATTTGTGATGTGGCTCGTGCGGATCAGTCCTCGCTGCCGGCGAGGGTGCCGATATTCTTCACGACCTTCTTCCAGCCTTCGCCCATCTTCTGGAAGGCGGTTTCATTCCTAGGAAGCAGGAAGCCGGAATGAATGAGGCGCAGCCGTGTGCCGTTTTCCGTCCTGGAGAGAAGGAAGGTGACGACGGTATCGAGCGGCGAGCCGTAGCCGGCATTCTCGGCATGTCCGCCTTTCCAGGCATAGGAGAGACGCTCATTCGGCTTCACCTCCAGCACCTCACAGTGAATGGTGCCGTCCCAGGCGCCGGCCGGCGTCGTCTGGTAGGTGAAGCGCTTGCCTTCGACCGGCTCGAAGCCCGCCGGCATCATCAGCCAGCGGCCCATCAACTCGGCTGACGTCAGCGTTTTCCAGATTGTTTCCGGCGCGTGCGGGAACACTTCGTCGACGACAATCTCCTGCGTGTCGGGCTTCAATGCGGTGTCAGTCATGGATCGATTTCCTTCAGCAAGGTTCTGAGATCGGCAAAACGCTCGCGCCAGAAGGTGCCGTAATGGCTCATCCAGTCGACAAGCGGCGCAAGGCCTTCCGGCTCGGCGCGGTAATAGACATTGCGGCCCTCGGGGCGCTCGGCGACGAGGCCCGCCTGCTTCAGCGCCTTGAGGTGCTGCGAGACGGCGCCCTGCGTGACGGTGCTCGCCCGTGTCAGTTCGACGACGGTGATCTCCTTGGAGAGGACGATCTGCTCGAACACCGCCCGCCGGGTAGGATCGGCAAGCGCGCGCATGACGGTGGTAATTGGGGTGGTCTCGATCATGTAAACACAATAGTCGTGACTAATTGATGAGTCAAGACTAATTGGTATCTGTCTTCGGTAAAAGGGATGCTTGATCAGCCCTGGACGGCACCTTGCGTCTGGGCTCGCCACCGCGGCCCGGTGCACCTTGCACGACGGCGACCACCGCCTGCTGCCGCTTTCCTTGTTGTCCGACGGATATCGGCGATTTCGGCGCGGAGCCGACACCATGACATCGCACCAGATTTAGAGGCGGGCTGGAACCTCGTCAGACCTGCGAAGTTTGCGAGACGAGGAGAATTCCACATGCATTTGATTCAGTTGTTTATTCCGGCAGCGCCGCAAGCGACGATCGACATCGGAGACATTATCGCGACAATTCAGCGCGAGATGACGGAGCGCCATGGCGGTGTGACGGCCTATCTCAATTCCCCCGCAAAAGGGCTTTGGTCCAATGACGAGGGCACTGAAGAAGATACCGTCATCGTGATCGAAGTCATGGTGGGCAGTCTCGATCGGGCGTGGTGGCGCCAATACCGTCGCGAACTCGAACGGCTGCTCGGCCATGATGAACTGCTCGTGCGGGCACTTCCAGTCGAGACGCTATGACAGCGGAAGCCCCAATGGACATGCAATTCCGCCATATTGAAATCTACAGGAGACAGGGCGAGTTCGCAGCCTGGCCGGCAAATTATGGCCTCTGGTCCTGGGGTGAGGAAATCGTTGTCGTCTTCGCGCGCGGCAAACTCGGAGCGAAGGGGGAATTGCACGAACTGGACCGTGATTATCCATTCGTACCCTGGCAGGCACGCAGCCTGGACGGCGGACTGACATGGATGGACGAGCCGTTCTGCGGCCGGGTGCCCGGTGGGCTCTCGCTTTCGGCCGATGAGCACCTGAACGCCGATCTCAAGATCCGTCCGCATCTGTCGGTTCGTGATGACCTCGGCCGTCTGGATGAACCGATAGACTTTCTCGATCCCGAGACGATCGTCATGTGCGCCAGGACCGATGTAGAGGGCGATGCGGTCAGCTGGTTCTATGTCAGCCGGGATCGATGCCTGACATGGCAGGGTCCGTATCGTTTCACGGGTTTGCACCTTCCGATCTCGGCGCGCACCGATATCGTGCCTCTTGGCAGGGAACATGCGCTCTTCATGCTCAGCACCTCCAAAGAGGACGGTTCGGAAGGCAGGGTGTTCTGCGCGCGCACTGCGGACGGCGGGCGCAGCTTCGTCCTTCAAGGCTCTGTCGGCCCGGAACCTGAGGGCTATTCGATCATGCCGGCATCGGTAGCGCTTTCCGGTGGCGCCATGCTGACCTTGACGCGCTGCATGGGGAGGGGCGGTGGCAAGGGTTGGATAGAAGCCTTCACCTCCGACGACGAAGGGAAGACCTGGACATGGAAAGGCTGCATTGTCGGCGACACCGGCAGCAATGGCAACCCGCCAGCGCTCGGATGCATCGAAGGCATGCTGCTGCTCGTCTACGGCTATCGTGATCCGCCATTTGGTATCCGGATGCGCATGAGTTTCGATGACGGCCAGACATGGGGCGCCGAGAAGGTCATCCGCAGCGACGGCGGCACGGCTGATCTCGGTTATCCCAGAATGGTAAAACGCGGGGAGGGATCCCTGCTCGCCGTCTACTACTTCAACGATGGCGACAGGGAGGAGCGTTACGTCGCAGCGTCCATTGTCACGCCTGCCAAAGATCAAGAAGGAGCCGAGGACGGCGCTGCTTCATTGCAGTCGCAGATCTGAGCCATGCCGAAGCGGAACGTTTGGCATTCGCGGAACAAAGCGGGGCACCCGTGGTTCGGGGCTGCGGCAGTCGCCGCCACGACATGGGAGGTTAGACATGCAAAACGATTTCACAGATCCGGCAGGAAGAAGCGCAACGGCGCAGACACCGTCCTCATCGCCAGCTTTTGGTTCTTCGCCGGGAACGCGCACGTCCGTTTCCGATCTGGAAGCGAAGGTGAGCGAAGACATTTCCGCCGCCAAGGAAGCGATCAAGGAAGGCGCCGACACGGCCGTCGAGAAAGCCAAGGAAGTCATTTCCGAACGCACCAGCTTCGCTGCTCGCCAGGTTGGCGGCGTTGCAACGGCACTTGAGAAAGCTGGCGCCGAAATGGAAAGCTCCGGTCAGGCTGAGGTCGGGCGATACGCCAGGCAAATCGGGCGGAGCGTGCAGACCGTCGCTCGGCGGATGGAAGGCAAGGACATCGGCGAAATCGCCACCATGGCCGAGGATTTCGGGCGCAGGCAACCGCTCGCCTTTCTCGGGATCGCCGCACTTGCGGGCCTGGCGGCAAGCCGCTTCCTGACGGCCTCCGCGAAAAGGCAAACAGTTGCCGCGCCGCGCGAACCGTCGATTGGCCTACGCCCCGGCGCCGCAACGACCGGAGGCGAGAACAATGGCTAAAACTTCAGAGAACACACCCCTCTCCGAGCTCGTCAGTGGCCTCGTGGGTGATGTCACGGGCCTGCTCCGCAAGGAAATCGACCTTGCCAAGACGGAAGCCTCGGAAAAACTTTCGCAGGCGCTCAGCGGCGTGGAGGTTCTCCTATTCGGATTGGTCCTGGCGATCGGGGCAGTCGGCGTCCTGCTGAGTGCGCTTGTCGGCGGTCTCGCGGCCTTCCTCGTGACACAGGGTTTTACCCAAACCACTGCAGGTGCGCTCGCCTCTCTGATCGTCGGACTCATCATTGCCGGGATCGCTTGGGGCTTGGTCTCCCGGGGCCTCGCCGCGCTTCGCGCCAACAACATGAAACTGGATCGTACTGCGACTTCGCTTCGCCGCGACGTTGATGTTGTGAAGGACAAAATCTGATGGAAAATTCAACGGAAAAAACATCGGCCGAGCTTCAGTGGGAGATCGACCAAGACCGCCGCCGCATAGGAGATCGGATTGACGCGATTCAGGAACGGATGTCGCCGGGCCAGCTCATCGATGAGGTCATCGCATATGCCAAGGGAAGCGGCGGCGCAGAGTATGTCAGCAATCTTGGCCACGCCCTCAAGGCGAACCCTCTGCCGGTCGCGCTGATGGGCGTGAGCCTCGCCTGGCTCATGGCAAAAGGCAGTCCTTCATCAGGCGACACGGCGACCTGGAGCAAGGATCCTGAATACCCGCTTTACCCGGCGACTGGACGGGTTCGCCGGATTGGCCCGCCGGCAATGGAAAACGGAGCCCGTTACAGCCATTTTGCCGATGAATCCGGCAAGAGGTTGAAAGCGTTGACAGACGAAACAGGAAGTCGTGCCGGCCATTTCATGGACGAGGCGGGCAAGACCTATCGTGGCTTCGCCGACGCTAGCGGAAAGCAGATCAATCAGATCGCCGACGAGACTGGTGCGATGCTTGACGCGGCAACCGGCTGGGCGGCGGAGAAATGGGAGCAGGCGAAAAGCGCCGCGAGCGACCTCAGCGCCCGTGCGTCTGACGCGGCGAGCTCGCTGTCGAGCCGATCCTCTTCGGCGGCGACCGGTCTTCAGGAGCAAACGAGCAGACTCAACGAGTCGATCCTCACCCATTTCCGCGACCAGCCGCTCGTCGGCGGTGCCCTGGCTTTCGCGGTCGGTGCAGCGATCGGCGCGGCGCTGCCCCATACCGATACCGAGGATGAGTTGGTCGGCGAAGCCGCAGATAGCACGAGAGATAGCCTCAGCCATCAGGCCCAGGACGTCGTCGCGCAAGGCAAAGAGGTAGCGTCGGAAGTCTATCACAAGGCCGTGGACGTTGCGTCCGATGCTCATGATGCCATCAAGGAACGCGTGGTGGATGAAGCCGAAGCTTTCATAGATCGCAAGGATGGCTCAGGGGGCACCGATCGGCGGTAGAGGGTCCACCAGGTTCATGTCCTTGAAAGCGGTGCACCATACGGAAGCCCGCCGCGGGCGCGGAGGTACGAGGCGCGTGAGCGGCAGCAGGGTATTGCGAGCGATGGTGCCCTGACGTCCGCCCGGGAGCATTGACTCCGGGTCGTGTCCTGCTGATCGTTGGCCGATGACCGCTCCGCACTTTCATACCCGTCTCTCGCTCAGCCAGGATCTGGAAAAGCTCGGACTTCGCGCCGGCGACATGGTCATGGTTCATGCCGCCATGAGCAGACTGGGGCGGTTGCTCAACGGTCCCGACATGTTCATCGATGCGCTGCGCGATGTCGTCGGCCCGTCGGGCACCATCGTCGCCTATGCGGACTGGAACGGCGCCTATGACGAACTGCTTGACGAGAACGGCCGCGTTCCTTTCGAATGGCGCGACCATATTGCGCCTTTCGATCCCATGAGCTCCCGGGCAATCCGCGATAACGGCATCTTGCTATGGCGATGGTTCGCCGCTCGCCAAACTCGTGGCGGCCGGCGGCAAGGTCCTCATGGCCGGAGCCCCGCTCGACACCATGACCCTTCTCCACCATGCCGAGCACCTGGCTGAAATCCCGAACAAGCGCCTGCGCCGCTACGAGGTGCCCTTTGCCACGCCAGCAGGCGTGGTGTGGCGCATGCTCGAGGAATTCGATACCGGCGACCCGGTCGTGCCCGGCCTCGAAAGCGATTACTTCGCCCGGATGGTCAGCGCCTTTCTCGCCAGCGGGCAGGGCACACAGGGTCCAGTCGGAGACGCGCCATCGGTGCTGGTCGATGCGGCCGCGATCTGCAGCTTCGCAGTCGCCTGGCCGGAGCATCACGCCCGAGCACGCTGAGCGGCTCCGCGCTGTCGTGCAGGCCCTTGCTTTCTCCCCGCAGGCTCCTCCGGCCTCACGGAACAAAATCCCGATGGCGATGTTGGTATGGCGATAAGCAAACAAGGCCATGGGAGGAATCCATGCATAAGTCTCTTCAGTTCGTGTTGATCGGCCTGGCCTCCATGACCGGCCTGACGATCGCACCGACGATTGCCGCCGCCCAGGATATGGAGCTGCGCATCGGCCCCGGCGGCGTCGGCGTCTACGACCGGAACCGCGATTACGACCGCTACGGCCGTTACGACCGTTACGACCGTTACGACCGCCCGGGGCCGCGCCGCTGCGATCCCGACGATGCGCTCGACATCGCCCGCAGCGAAGGCCTTCGTCGGGCCCAGATCGTCCGCATGTCGCCGCGCAGCATCGTCGTCCAAGGAATGACCCGCCGCGGGCCGGAGCGGATGGTTTTTGCAAACCGGCGCGGTTGCCCGGAAATCTGACGCTGCCTCGAGGCAGCCGAACAATGCCGCCGGCATAGGCGTTCTGCCCGCCGGCGGGAGATTTTCACCATTGTGAACACTGCGCCCATTCAGCGCTCCGGGTGGCGTGATTGCCTGGCGCACCAAGGAGGATTTCATCATGATGAGCGGTCAAATGAAGGCGCTTCTCGCCGTTCTTGCGGTTGCCGGTTACCAGAACAGGGACAAGATCCGGGAACTCCTGCGCGGCCTCCAGAACCCGCAGCAGGCAGGCGCCGGAGGTGGCCAGCCACCAGGCGGGCTCGGCAGTATCCTCGGCGGGCTGGCCGGCTCGGGCGGTGGTTTGGGCGGCTTGGGCGGCCTTCTCGGTGGATTGACGTCCGGCAGCATCGTCAGCGGCGGCCTCGGCGACCTCCTGAAGACCTTTCAGCAGAACGGCCAGGGCGACAAGATGGAATCCTGGGTGCGCCGCGGCCAGAATGCCGACATCAATGACGGCGAACTTGCCACCGCCCTCGGTCCGGATGTCCTGGACGAGATCGCCAGGAATACCGGCCTCTCGCATCAGGAGATCCTAGGGCGGCTGAGCCGCGATCTTCCGAAGGCCGTCGACGATCTGACGCCGGAGGGGAAAGTGCCGAGCGCCGAAGAAGCATTCACGTCCTCGGCGAGCCAGGCAACGTCAGGGCGGCCGAGCGACGTTTAGGCGTTCAGTTCGGGGCGTAAATAGCGCCCTGGATTGATTTGCCGCAGAGATCGCCTCACACTCCGTCCTCCTCGGGCTTGACCCGAGGATCCACACCGGCCCCACGTCGGCAGCGGACATGGATCCCAGGCTCAAGGCAGCTCAAGGCCCGGGATGACGGAGGTTGGGGAGCCGGTAAATGCCGGGCAACCGGCGGGAGGCATCCAGGCTCTAAGGCCCTGGAATGGCGGAGCGCGCCGCGATCGATCCTCCTGAGATCAGGCAGTGGCTTAGTTTGCCAGGTACTTGCGTAGAAAGGCGTAAACGCTGCGCATGGACTTCGCCGCGGCGTCGAGGTCGTATTTTTCGATATGACCCAGCACTCTCCGTCCCACCATGAACTCCGGCGCATCGAAATTGTGATAGATGCCCTTGTAGACATTGAGCTCGACGGGCGGGGCATTGTCGCTGAGGCGGGCAAGCCTCTTCTGGCATCGTTCGGCCCGGCTCCAGTTGTCTCTCTCGCCAGTCATGATCAGGGTCGGTACTGTCGGGTCGCCGCGATCGGCGTCACAGGCGGGATAATAGGCAACCGCGGCCCTGAACTTGCGCTCCATGAGCTGCTCGTTGCCGTCGATTTTCGTGGCGTCCAGCGCCGCGGTGCCGCCGGCCGAAAAGCCCATCAAGGCGACGTGCCTGATATCGACGAAGCCTGATTTCGACAAAAAGTCCAAAGCGCCATAGGCATCGAAGACGCGCTCGGGAAGATGGCTTCGACAGGTGTCGTCGAGCTTGCGGGTGGTGAAGCTGTCGATGACAAGCACGACATAGCCCCATCTCACCAGCCGTTTCGGCCAAAGCTCCTTGACGCTCAAACGCAGGTGATCGCAGCCATGCAGGATGACCACCGCCGGGAAGGGGCCGTCGCCGGCAGGGCGGGATAGATAGCCGAGCAACGGCGTGCCCTGCGGTTGGGAGAGAATTTCTCCCTGTTCGAGGGCCTTGCGGATGCGAAACGGGCTGAGCTTGACGGGGGCGCTTTCGAACCGCACCAGTTCCTCGGCATCGGCCGGGTTCGCGGACAGGTGCACGCCGAGAAAAGTGGCGAGGCAAAGAAGAAGTGCTGAGACGGTGGTTTTCACAGACTCCTCCATCTGTGATCGGCAGCCTGTTGATAGTATATTCCTCGCTCACGTTGGATGGTATCGCTTGTCGCCTCTATCCAGGCATTGAACGCATTTGGTTTTTCCGATTTCAGGAGGGGCGCCGTCTTGCCTTCTCCGGCATACGACCTAAGGTGCCGGTGGGTTCGATGGCGATGATATGGGGTGGTCGAGTGCGTTTTCTGGCAGCGTTGGTGATTGCGGTCCTGGTGAGTGGGAATGGGGCGGCCGCGTGCCCTCTCAATGACACCTTAAAGCTATGCGCGTTGAATGGTCAAAACCTGGCTGCGCTGCACAGCGGAATAGATCGAGGCGATTGGACCGTCGACAAGCCTTCTCCTGTCGTCAATCCAATCCCTGAACCTCGAACTGGCCACGAACTTTATACGATGCGGAGTGGGCTGCGGTTCGCCTGTATTATGAGGAATACCGAAGCCTAATGCTTCGATTGCGTGCGTCATTCGCCAGGGCTTTCCGGCGTGCCCCATCGAACACCATTGTGGGTGTGGCACCGTGCCCACCCCTTGCTCCGTCCTCCTCGGGCTTGACCCGAGGATCCACGCTGGGCTCCACCAGCGACGGGCATGGATCCCAGGGTCAAGCCCTGGGGTGACGGAGGGTGGGGGGACGTTCGGCCCAACGTTTGACCAATTTGTCTCCGCCAATTCCGAGCCCGCATCGAAGGCATTCTACGCTGGAAAGTTCTTGATCACCTCCCGGCGGATCATTTAATCCTACCGTAAATCCAAGCTGCGAAATTTGAGTCCAGAGGTGATGTCGACGGTGAAGGCCGGCGACGCTTTCCGGCGTGCGTCATTCGGCAGCTTTCCGGCCGGCGTCATCGAACACCACGTGGTTTGGCATAGCGCTCACCTCTTGCTCCGTCCTCCTCGGGCTTGACCCGAGGATCCACGGCCGGTCTCCACCAGCAGCGGGCATGGATACCAGGGTCAAGCCCTGGGATGACGGAGGGTGGAGGGACGTTCGGCCCAACGTTTGACCAATTTGTCTCTGCCAATTCCGAGCCGGCATCGAAGGCAATTTCTACGCTCGAAAGTCCTTGATCACCCCCCGGCGGATCATTTAATTCCTACCGTAAATCCAAGCTGCGAAATTTGAGTCCAGAGGTGATGCCGGCGGCGAAGGCTGGCGATACTTCGATGGCGTGCGTCATTCGGCAGAGCTTTCCGGCCGACGTCATCGAACACCACGTGGTTTGGCACAGCGCTCACCTCTTGCTCCGTCCTCCTCGGGCTTGACCCGAGGATCCACGGCGGTCTCCACCAGCAGCGGGCATGGATCCCAGGGTCAAGCCCTGGGATGACGGAGGGTGGAGGGACGTTCGGCCCCAACGTTTGACCAATTTGTCTCCGCCAATTCCGAGCCGGCATCGAAGGCAATTTCTACGCTGGAAAGTCCTTGATTACCCCCCGGCGGATCATTTAATCCTACCGTAAATCCAAGCTGCGAAATTTGAATTCAGAGGTGATGCCGGCGGTGAAGGCCGGCGACGCTTAGATGGTGTGCGTCATTCGGCAGGGCTTTCTGGCCGGCGTCATCGAACACAACGCGGGTTTGGCGCAGCGCTCACCTCTTGCTCCGTCTTCCTCGGGCTTGACCCGAGGATCCACGTCGGCCTCCACTCGCGGCAACGGGCATGGATCCCAGGGTCAAGCCCTGGATGACGGAGGGTGGGGAGTGCGTTCTGTCGCAATCTACCGAAACAGCGCCTGATGCAGCTGCGTCGGGATCAAGAGCCGCCTTTTCCAAGGAGAACTGCATGGACCCCTCGATTGCTCCGGCCTCGCGGGCCGCGGTGGTGACGCCGAACGATACCGCCATTGTCGGGGCGCGTGCGCTTTATATCGGCACGGCCGGCGATGTGGCGATTGCGCCGCGGCGGGATGTGGATCCCGTCATCTTCAAGAGCGTGCCGGCCGTGACGATCCTTCCCGTTCATGCTGCAATCGTGGCGCTGACCGGGACCACGGCCTCCAACATTATCGCCTTGTTCTGAGCGTCAGACGCCGACCCATGGGCAGACCGAGCAAGTTCAGCCAGGCGCTGGCGGAAAAAATCTGTGCGCGCATCGCCGACCGGGAAAGCCTGCGCTCGATCTGCCGGGATGAGGACATGCCGGCGAAATCGACGGTGCTTTCCTGGCTCGCCGACGAGGACAAGGCGGCGTTCCGGGCGCGATATGCGCTGGCGCGGGAGATCATGGCCGACAGCTTCGTCGACGATGGTCGAGATCGCCGACAACAGCAGCGACGACTGGATCGAAAAGAAGAATGCTAGCGGCGAGACCACCGGCTGGCAGGAGAACGGCGAGGCGATAAGGCGCTCGCAGCTGCGCATCGCCACCCGTCAATGGGTCGCCGAGAAGCTCAGGCCGAAGAAATACGGCGCCAAGGTCGAGCCTGAACAGGGCGTGACCGGTGAGGTCTCGCAATTGCTGGAGGCGGTCAATGGCAGGACGCGCGGACTTCCAAGCGGCGGTTGACCAGTTTTCCGACTGGCGCTGGCGGCTGAACAATCTCTACTGGATCACCGACAAGGCGGGCAGGCGCGTTCGGTTCGAGATGAACCTGATGCAGACGAGCTTCTTCGACGAAATGCATTATCTCAACGTGCTCTTGAAAGCCCGCCAGCTGGGGCTGACCACCTTCATCCAGATCTTCATGCTCGATGCCTGCGTCTTCAACCGCGATATCAGGGCGGGCACCATCGCCCATACGCTCGGCGACAGCACCGTCAGCCTCGATACCGGCTATGGCACGCAGGCGCAGCCGCAATATTGGGGGGCCGATTTCATGGTCGCCAAGGGCGACTGGGATGGAAGGCCGGTCGCGCTGGCTTTCGTCGACAGCATCGGCGAGGCGCGCCAGGAATATTCCTCAACCTCGGCTGGCTGCGCCGCTGGCTCGACAGGGACGGCGGCCCTGGCCGCATCCCCCATTGCCTGATCGGCATGCCCGGTGCCGGCTCCGTCCGCGAATATACCGGCAGCGGCTCCTCGATCGCGACCAGGCGCCGAGACATCATCCGCGAAATCATCGCCTTCAACGGCAATAAATGGCCGTTCACGGTCATAACAAACCAGATGGGGCAGAACGACACGGCCTCGACCTATACGCAGTTCTTCACCACCAATTACCGCTCCCTGGTCACCCGCCTGCGCGCCGAATATTCTGGCGTCAGAATCGTCGCCTTCCCGCCGCTCGGGCGGACGACCGTCACACGCAACATCACGCTGACCTCGGTCGGCACGGTTGCCACGGCGACCATCGCAAGCGGCCTCAACGGACTTGCGACAGGCCAGACCGTCAGTATCTCGGGAGCAACGCCGACCGCTTACAATGGAAGCTATGTAATATCGGTCGTCGACGCCAACACCTTCACCTACAGTTTCGCCGGCGGCACTTCGCCGGCGACCGGGACGATCACCTGCAACGATCTCGGCCTCAGGGCCGAGTATCAGGTCTATGGAACCAACAACAGCTGGCCGTCGGACGGAACCGACGCTTCGGGCAAATGGCGGCTTCGCGATGATATCCTTGCGCAGTCATCGGCCTGCTGCGATGCTGCAATCGATACTTACGCGGCGTGGGTTTCCCCCTCCAGAGGCGGTGTCTGGCCCGGCATTCTGGAGCTTGCGAGCACGACATTGACCGCGCAGGCCGGAACTGACGGCGTTGCCACCTATAACCAGATCGTCGTCGCGGATGCGAGCATCTTCAGGCCCGAGCAGACGCTGCACATCTATTCCGGCCCGGACGGCCTGGCGCGCCTGAGCACGCAGGTCGTCGCCAGCATCGCCGGCAACGTCATCACCTATCAAGGCGTGAGCGCCGTCGTCATGCCGGTTGGCTCCGTAGTGCGTCCGGCGCCGTCTGTCGGGGAGCTTTCGCCGGTCTCCTTCATCCATCCGCAGCCGATCATGATCGACCGGATTTCGAACGGCATTGCCCAGTCCGAAAAGCTGAAATTCAATTCCTGAGGTGGCCTGCCATGACATCCAACGACGATATCCTGCGCGCGCTCGGGCGCGTGGAGGGAAGGCTGACCGGCATCGAGGAAAACGTCGCGCTGCTGCGCCAGGAGATGAGCGACGAAAAAGCCAATGCCCATGAGGGTCGAGCCGTGATCCACAAGCGGCTCGACGAACAGGCAAGGCAGATCGCCCATCTCGATACGAGAGTGGCGATGACAGGCGGAGCGGACGCGCAGATCCGCGCCGAGATCGGGACGCTCAAGGAAACCGTCGAGAAGAACCAGGAGACGGTCGGCCCGGCGCTCGAAGAGTGGAAACGGATGAAATCGATCGGCTATGGCATCTCAGGGCTGATTGCCTTCGCCGGCCTGACGACGGGCGGGGTCATTGCCTATGCCAGCGATGGGGCTGTGGCGGCGCTCAGGCATTGGCTGAAGATCAGTTGAGCGCCATCCTTGCGGTTGGCAATCGACTGACGGCGAATGCCGGCAAGTCAAACGCAGCAAAACGGCGTCAGCTCGGCTGATATATTGCCGTATTTCGCCCCTTACTAAAATTAGACTTTGCTAACGAACAAAAATGCCGCTTGTTTGTTATCCCCTTCAAGGAGGAAACGAACATGAAGAGCATGAGCAACCGCCAAGTTCGCGTTCCGGGGCCTCGGGAGCATGACGTTGCCGAGCATTGCCGCAAGTTTGGGATTGGCCCGGCGGAGGAGAAGAAGCTGAAAAAGCTGCTCGGGTCTCACGCGCCGCTGCATGAGATCCGGGCCAATGCGCCGCCGCCCCAGCCGAAATGGCGATAGCGCCGGGGTCGGAACTTCCGGCATTATCCGGCGTTAGGATCGCCGGGCCGCGTGGCCGGTCTCGTCTCCTGTACCCCCTGCTACCCCGGCAGGTGCTGCGCGGTCCACTGCTTCCCTCGCTACTGGCTTATCGGCGTGCGGATCTGCGCACGCCGAGCCGTCAATTCCGCAGCTCGCGCGATAGCATCAGGATATAGTCGTCGGCGATATCGGCGACCACCATGGCCGCTTCGGCGGGCGGATAGCCCCTGCCGACGGCCTCGGCGACGATCTTCATCACCTGCGGTTCAAGCGCCTCCCGGCAGTCGGCGAGGCTTTCGTCGTTCGGGCATTTGGCGCGAAATTCCACCACGTTATTCATGGCATACCCCTCTGTTCAATGTTGCGGCGCTGCTCGATGCACGAAGCCGGTCCCTCACGGGAAAGGCGGGTCACCGTTCCGGTGCGCCGTGCCGGAACAAATTAGCGATTATGAAAACACGATGTCACAGGGCGGGATGTATTCAAGCTGATGCTGATATTAAGGTAAGGCAGTAGGGTTAATTCGTCCAGCGGCAGTTGAAGGCCCGCTAGCCGGAATGTCAGGGAATGGCGCAACACTTTGTTTCCACATCGCTTTCCGATACGAAAAACCGGAGGTCCGTTCGGTTTTTCATCAGAAATACCGGCATTTGCCATGCGCTGCGATGCAGATGATAAGAGAGGCCGCAGCCCATGTGCCGGAGCCGGACAGCCACAAGGCCTTGTGCCACGTGCTTGCCCCTCACCCTAGCCCTCTCCCCGCTTGCGGGGCGAGGGGACGTGCCCTCCGAGAGGTGGCGAGGAACGGTGAGCTTGCGGCATCGTCCCTTCGCCCCGCGAGCGGGGAGAAGGTGCCGGCAAGCGGATGAGGGGCTGTGGCCGCGGCAAGTGGTGCGGCAATGAAGGTCTTGCTGCCGGACGCGGCCCTCAGGCGGCGGCAAGTGGCACAGCAATGAAGGTTTTGTTCCCGTCGCGCTCGACGAGCAGCAGCACGGATTTGCGGCCGGCCTTGCCGGCTTCGGCGATTGCGGCCTTGACGTCGCGGGCATTGTGCACCGGCCGGTCGTTGACCGAGACGATGACGTCGCCCGACTGGATGCCGGCGGCGGCGGCCGATTTATCCGGATTGACGCTGGCGACCACCGCGCCGCTGACGGAGCGCGGCAGGTTGAGCTTCTGACGCACATCGGGCGTCAAGTCGGCAAGGCCGATGCCGAGGCTCGGCTGGCCGGAGGCGTGGCCCTGCGCTTCCGGGCTTGTCGCCGCAGCCTGCTTCCGGCCATCCGCATTGGCGCCGACGGTGACGTTGAGATCGATGGTCTTGCCGTCGCGCCAGACGCCGAGCGATTTCTGCGTGCCCGGCGAAAGATCGGCGACGAGACGCGACAGGTCCTTCGGCGTCTTGACGGTCTCGCCGCCGACCGAGGTGACGATGTCGCCGGGCTTCAGGCCGGCATGGGCAGCCGGCGTATCGGCGGAGACGGCGGCCACCAGCGCGCCGCCTGTCTTGTCGAGGCCCACGGCGTCGGCGACATCTTTCGTGACTGGTTGGATCTGCACGCCGAGATAGCCGTGATTGATCGAACCATCCTTCTCGAGCTTGGCGACGATCGCCTTGGCCTCGTCGGAGGGAATGGCGAAACCGACGCCGACGCTGCCGCCGTTCGGCGAGTAGATGGCGGTGTTGATGCCGACGACCTTACCCTCGCGATCGACGAGCGGACCGCCTGAATTGCCGTGGTTGATCGGCGCATCGATCTGGATGAAATCGTCATAGGGCCCGCTATGCAGGTCGCGGCCGCGGGCCGAGACGATGCCTGCCGTTACCGTCGTGCCGATGCCGAAGGGGTTGCCGATCGCCAGGATCTGATCGCCGAGCTTCAGCCTGTCGGAATCGCCCCAGGCGACGGTCTGCAGCGGCTTGCCTGCCTCGACCTTCAGCACGGCGACATCGGATTTCGGATCGGCGCCGATCAGCTTGGCGGGCAGCTCGGTGCCGTCGTCGAGCGTCACCTTGATGTCGAGCGCATTGTCGATGACATGGTTGTTGGTGACGATCAGGCCTTCCGGGCTGACGATGAAGCCGGAGCCGAGCGCCATCGCATGCTGGGAGCCGCGCTGTTGCGGGGCCGGGCGTGGCAGGGGAATGCCCTGATCCTCGAAGAACTGGCGGAACTGCTCGTCCATCGGCGATTCCTGCTCGGCGCTGACATCCGTCGTCTTCATCGTCGTGGTGATGGTGACGACGGCGGGCTTGTCGGCGTCGACGACGGAGGCGAAGGAGCCGCTCGGGGCGAGAATACCGCCCGTGTCCGATGGTGCGGCAAAGGCGCTGGGCGAACTGAGGGCGAAGGGAAGGCATGCCGCGCCGGCGATGATGGCGGCCCCGACAAGTGCTGCTGTGCGATGTTTGCTGAGGATATGTGACATGGTGGTTATCCCTTGCGAGAACGTTGGCTTGTGACGGCGTCGTAGTTCCATGTCTGGGACCTGGCGTCGGATGAGGTGCGCCAATTCCTCCGTTCGCCGGCGCGGATCGTCGGGAGGCGACGATCGGGGGAGGGGAGAAGAATTCGCGCTCGGGATTAAATATGATCACGCCGGAGGGCTTTACAAATTAAATATTGATCATGTTTATATTGCCGATTTGTAAGACATTACTCAAGTTTAACATCCGTCGCCGATGCCGGCGCCAGCCGCCGCGTTCCCCGCCAAACTGCCCGCCGTCTCGCCTGATAGAGCCGGTCCCGCTCGCTTCGGCAAAGTCGGATCTCCGGAACCCGTTGCGGCTATAAAAGTTAGTGGACTCTAAAATATTTCTTCGTCAGGAAGTCATGACCGGGGAATCGGCCGCAGGCGCGTCTGGCCCACGGTATATGAGGGGCGATGAAGAATTCGGTTGAGCGGGGGCGGAAAGCCGAGCGCGGGATGCATGTGAAGCTGAGCGACGTGGCGAGGAAGGTGGGCGTGAGCCCGATCACCATTTCGCGTGCATTGCGCAATCCGGAAATCGTCTCGGAGGATCTGCGCGAGGAGATTCTGCGCACGGTAGAGGAGATGGGCTATATCCCCAATCTTGCCGCCCGGGCGCTGGCCGGCCGCCACAATGGCATTGTCGGCGTCATCACCCCCGCCTTGCACCAGTACGGCTTCGCCGCTCTGATGATCGGTATCGAGGATTGTTTCCGCGGCACGGAGTTCACCGTGCAATATTCGAGCACGCTGCACCATGGCGAGGGTGAAGCCGGCCTGCTGAAATCCATCCTGACCCAGAAGCCGGCCGGCGTCATCATCGCCGGTGCCGAGGACTACGGCGATCTTCTGCCGCTGCTGGCGAGCGCCCCCTGTCCCATCGCCCATGTCACCGATCTTAGTCAGGAGCCGCAAAGCCTGGTCGTCGGCCTCGATCATTATATGGCGGGCGCCGAGCCCACCCGGTTCCTGTTGTCGAGGGGCTATAGTCGGATCGCCTTCATCGGTCGCGGCGCCGATGTCCGCTCGCGCCGGCGCATTGAGGGTTATGAGGCGGTGATGCGGGAAGCCGGCCTTTTCCACGAGGATCTCATCATCGGCGGCGATGCGCCGAGCCGTATCGGCCTCGGCAGAGAGCTGTTTTCCCGCCTGCTCGAGCGCGTGCCCAATGTCGATGCCGTCTTTGCCCAGAGCGACGAACTGGCCTTCGGCGTGCTGATCGAATGCAAGGCGCGCGGCATCCGCGTGCCGGAGGATGTCGGCATTTGTGGCTTCAACGACCTGGAATTTTCGCCCTTCATCGAGCCGTCGCTGACGACGGTGCACATCCCGCGCCAGGACATCGGCTACCGCGTCGCCGACATGCTGCTGCATGCCATTCATGATGAGCCGCCCCGGGAAGACAGGGTCAATTGCGGCTTTTCCATCGTGCCGCGCGGTTCGACGCGATAATCTGGCACGTGCCGCCATAACGGAAGTGGGGCGCCTTGAGGTCTGGGCACAGTCAGGATTATTCCGTATATGGAGCGGATGGCCACCACTGTGCTTAAGAATGGATAAGACCGGATTGTCTTTCGACAGGATGCGCACCTTCGTGCGGGTCGCTGAGCGCGGCAACCTGTCAATGGTCGCAAAGGAGCTGGGCCTCGGCCAATCCACCGTGACGCGGCACCTCAATGAACTCGAGGAGGCTGTCGGTGTGCCGCTGCTCAGCCGCACCACCCGCCGCGTCACCCTGACGGAGGAGGGCAGTCGCTATTATACCACCTGCCTTCAGATCTTGCGTCTGGTCGAACAGGCCGCTGAGGAAGCCAGAGATGCCCGTCAGGCTCCGGCGGGGGCTGTTCGGCTTTCCTGTACGGCAGCGCTCGGCGTGATGCATGTCACGCGTATGATCTTCGACTTCCAAGACAGGCATCCGGACATCCGCATCGACCTCAACCTGACGGACGAACGCATCGACCTGGTTCGCGAAGGCGTTGACGTGGCGCTTCGCCTTGGACCTCTCGCCGACAGCTCGATGAAACTTCATGCGGTCGGAGAGAGCCGGCGGCTGCTGGTTGGCGCTCCGGCCTATTTGTCCGCCCAGGGGCGGCCGGAGCGTCCGGCCGATCTGTCACGCTACGAAACCATCGTGATGTCCAATGTGGCAGGCAGCAACCAGCTCGTTCTTACCGCCCCCGATGGCGCCAGATTCATGATCCCGGTCGGCGGTCGGCTGCGTGTCGATCACGGGCTTGCGGCGCGCGAAGCTCTTGCCGCCGGACGCGGCATCGGTCCTACACATCTCTGGCTGGTTCAAGATCTGCTGGACGACGGCCGGCTTGAAGTGGTGCTTGGCGACTATCGGCCTTCGCCGGTTCCGCTAAGCTTACTTATTGTTCCGGAGCGTGCAGCCATTGCCCGCGTTCGGCTGCTGGTCGACTTTCTTGCCGCCGAGATTGCCAAGCTGCCGGGAATCCGGCCGTCGTAAGCCGCTGTTCAACTTCCGAAAGACCGCTTGTCGCCGCGCCATCCCGTCGTCCGCAGAAACTGCTCCCAGTTGAGCGTCTCTGGATTGAGCCGGCGGCTCCATTCGAGATCGTGTTCCTTGCCGAAATAGCCATATTCGACCGCATATTCGACCATTCCGAGAAGCTCTCGAACCAGAAATTCGTTGGCGGCAAATTCCGGGAAATAGCGCAGAAGGCCATCCCTGGTGAAAGCATTTCGATACTCGGCCTTGAGGCCGGTGACGCGTCGGAAGGTTTCGACCATCTCCCGCGGAGAAATGATATCGCCGACGATCGGCAGCGTTTTGCCGTTGTAGCGCTCGGGATTTGAGAAGATCTCGAGGACAACGGGCCCGGTCGCCGTCAGTGGATCGACGAAAGGCGCGCGGAAATCTTCCGGAAGATAAATCGGCAAGAGCAGGGTGTCGCCTTCCATCCGCGGCGCATAATACTCGATAAGGTTTGTGTAGAAGAATGCCAGCATGACGAAGGAATGAGAAATCGGCAGGCCGCGAATGTAATCGGCAACCCGCGCCTTGTCGGTAAAATGCGGCGCATATTTCGTCCCACCGGTGATCTTGTCGACATTCTCGAGCGTGCTGAAAACAATGTGCCCTACGCCGGCCTCCACGGCCGCATCCGCCAGTTGCCGGCCGAGAGGAGCCTCAGTCGTCTCTGGCGGGGCGATCGGCGGCGTCATCAGAAACGCGCCATCCGCGCCCTTGAATGCCGCAGCGAATTCCTTCTGAAGGCCGAGTTCGAGGGGCACGACGGCGATTTCCGCGCCGAGTTTTTCCAGACGCAAAGCTTCGGGCGAATCCTTTCGTCGAGTGAGAGCACGCACCCGGAAACGTTGGCTTTCAAGAAGCGTCGCAACGACGCTCCGCCCCTGTTTGCTCGTTGCGCCCGTGACTGCGATCAGTGGCTTGTTGTCTGTAGACATGTTTTTCATCCTTTCCCGTCATTCGACGCCGACCAGACAGGCCGGCGTCTTTGCGAGGCAGGGCGCGGGCAGTCCATTGCCGATCGCCCACCTCGATGGCGGCATTCTATCGGAACAGGTTTTCCCGCTGTAGATGGCCGGAATGGATAAGATAATGCCATTTTTTGGATAAATGTCTCCATCTGGTCGCTGGGATCGCCCGACCGGATCAGGCCGTCGAAGGCCGCCGCGCGATCGGAAGCGCTGGCGATCCATGATCTCTGCCAGTGTTCTTTCTCGAAGCAATCAGGGTATCAGCAGGATACTGCCCGCCGCGCGCCCGGATTCCATCTCTTCGTGCGCCTTCGCAACATCGGCCAAACGGTATTCGGCGCCGATCTGCGAAACGATCCCCGATTCCATCGCCCTGATCGCAGCGAGAGCAGCCTCGCGATATTGTCCGACGTCAGCGCACCAGGCCATGATGCTCGGATGGCAGAGCGCCTTGCCCGGGCGAAGTTCCTCGACAGGCACCGGTGGAATGGCGCCGGCGGCCTGACCGATGGTGACAGCCATGCCGAATGGGCGGACAGAGTGTATGCTTTTGAGAAGCGTATCCCCGCCGATCCCGTCATAGGCGACGTCGACGCCGGGCCCGTTCGTCAGCCGCTTCACTTCCGCGACGAAATCGGCGCCGCGCCCGACGATCAGGTGATCGGCTCCACAAGATCTGGCGAGGGCTGCCTTTTCGGAGGAACCGACCGTCCCGACCACGGTGGCTTCGAGCGATTTGGCACAGCGAACCAGGATGCTGCCGAGCCCGCCGGCAGCCGCATGGATCAGAACGTGGTTTCCTGCACGCACATCATAGGTCTTCTTCAACAGCATATAGGCGGTCATGCCTTTGAGGAGCGAACTCGCAGCCGTTTTTGCCGAAAGGGTATCCGGCAGCTTGATCGCCCTTTCAGCGGCGATGTTGCGCGCGGAGCGATAGGCGCCGACCGGAGGCCCGGCATAGGCGACGCGATCACCTCTTCCGAACGTCGAGACGCCCGGACCGACAGCCTCGACGATTCCAGCCGCTTCGGCGCCGATCACCGCGGGGTAGGACGGCATCGGGTAGATACCTTTCCGGTGATAAACATCGAGGAAGTTCGTTCCGATCGCCTCATGGCGGATTCGGATCTCGCCAGGGCCGGGGCCTTCACACTGGTGCTGCTCTATATGGAATTGGGTGATGTCGCCGGGGGCGTTCAGCCATACGATCTGGTCAGTCATCGCTCGTGATCTCCTTGATCCGGGCAAATTAAGCGATGGCGGTATGGGTGAAAATTCCCTATTGCTGCACAATGATTGGGAGAGATTTCACAAAACTCGATTGGGACGACCTTCGGCATTTCCTGGCCCTCGCGCAATCGGGAACCTTGCTGAGTGCAGCAAAGCAACTCGGCGTCGAACATGCGACCGTCAGTCGGCGGGTTTCGTCGCTCGAATCCAGTCTCGGACGCAAACTCGTGGACCGCCGCGGACGCCGCATCATCTTGACCTCAGATGGAGAGCAGGTTGCAAGGCACGCCGCTCTCGTCGCGGTCCAGACAGCCGCCATCGAGCAGCTTGGCCGCAGCAGCGCCACGGAATTGCGCGGCCATGTCAGGATCAGTGCCCCTCCCGCGCTCTCGAGCATGCTGCTTGCAAAACCCATCGCAGCCGCCAGGCGAGACCATCCCGGCGTTGAGATCACGCTTGTCGGAGAAAAGCGCCTCGCCTCCCTCAACAGGCGGGAGGCGGATGTGGCCGTGCGAATGTCGCGTCCTGAGGACGGAGATTACGCGATCGCCAAGCTCGGCGAGACAAGCTTTCATCTCTACGCATCGAAGGCCTATCTCGAAACGGTTCCGCCGTCGGACTGGACCTTCATCGGTTACGACGAAACCATGAATGCCTCACCGCAGCAATTGCGGCTGATCGAACTGGCCGCCGGCCGGCCGATCGCTGTGAGATCGTCCGTTTTGGAGTTTCAGGCTGCAACTGCAAGCCTTGGTGCAGGTGTCGTCATGCTCCCCGATTTCGCCGTCGCGGAGTCGAGCGGTCTGCAGCGCATCGAGACCGAACAGCCGTTGACGAGAGAGGTCTGGCTGGTGGTCCATGCCGATATCAAGGACGTTCCCTCCGTCCGCGTCGTCGCCGATGCGCTGAAAAACGCTTTTGGCCGGTAGTCCCCGCGGTTGGATCTCTGCCGAACCAGATCACTTTTCGCAAAGCCTTCGGCCGCCCGAATAGGGCTGATAGGTACAATCGGATGGGCGAAAGGAGCGGTAGCTGCGCGAGCAGGCGCTGATGTTGCAGGACTGCGGTGCGCCTTGACCATCGACGACCGCTTCGCTCGACCGCACGCCGTTGAGCGTCGGCTCGATCGTCGCCTCGCGGATGAAGTCCCGCCAAATATGGGCGGGCAGGGCGCCGCCCGTCACGCCCTTCATCGGCGCGTCATCATCATTGCCGACCCAGACACCGACGACCAGGGCGTCCGTGAAGCCGACGAACCAGGCATCACGATTGTTCTGGCTGGTGCCGGTCTTGCCGGCCGCAAAGGTGCCGGGGTCTGCACCACGTCCAGTGCCGCGCTCGACCACCAGCTGCAGGAGCCCGAGGAGGTCGGACTGGTAAGGCGAAAGATCGACATTCGGCTTCGATTGGGCGCCAACGCGAAAGGCCTTTGGCTGCCCTGCCGCTTGGAAATCGATGATACCCCAGGGCTTGACAGGTGCCCTGCCGAGCTGGACGGAGGCATAGGCGCTGGTGAGATTGAGCAGATTGACTTCGGAGGTACCGAGCGCCAATGACGGCGTGTCGGCCAGTGGCGCATCGATGCCGAGTTCGCGCGCCGCGGCAATCACATTGTCCAGACCGACCTCTTGGGCAAGCGCCACCGACGCGGCATTGAGCGATCGCGCGAACGCCTCGGCGAGCGTCACCCACCCACTATAGTTGCCGCCGGAATTTTCCGGCGACCAGCCGTCGATTTCAATTGGTGCGTCCAGAATCTGGTCGGACAAGGTGAGCCCAGCCTTCAATGCTGCGTAGTAGACGAACAGCTTGAAGGTGGAGCCCGGCTGGCGCATCGCAGTGACGGCGCGGTTGAACTGGCTCGCCTTGTAGTCGCGCCCGCCAACCATCGCAACGACAGCGCCGTCCGGTGTCATCGCAACCAGCGCAGCCTGCGATGCTCCTGCGGATTTTCCTTCGCCGTCCAAAGACCGTTTCACGATCCTCTCGGCGATCTGCTGTAACTGCGGCACCAGCGTGGTGCGCACCGTCGTCGACCCTGGCGAGGAGCCGGCGATCTCGCTCGCCTGCGGCGAAATCCAGTCTGCAAACCAGCTGCCGGAGCGCGGCGTCGGCGTTGTTGGGTGCAGCTTGGCAAAGCTCGTCTTGGCCTCCGCCGCCTCTGGCGCGGTGATCTTGCCATTGGCCGTCATCGCGTCGAGAACGACCAGGGTGCGCTGCCGGGCGCCTTCGAAATTGTCGATGGGGTTCCATTGGCTGGGCGCTCGCAGCAGCCCCGCAAGCATCGCCGACTCCGGAAGGTTGAGGGCGCCGATATCCTTGTTGAAATAGATGCGCGCGGCGGCGGGCATGCCGGTCGCACCGGCGCCAAGATAAACGCTGTTGAGATAGCGCGTCAGGATTTCATGCTTGCCGAGCTTCCACTCCAGCCAGACGGCGATGACAAGCTCCTGAATCTTTCGTTTTATCGTCCGGTCGCTGTCGAGATATTGCAGCTTGATGAGTTGCTGAGTGATGGTGCTGCCGCCCTCCACCACCGAGCCGGCCTCCAAGTTCCGCAGAAACGCCCTGCCGATGCCCCTGGGGTCGACGCCGAAATGATCCATGAACCGGCGGTCCTCGATCGACAGCACGGCATCGATCAGATGGGGTGGAAACTGGTCGTAGCGCGCATAGGGACCTTGATAAGGCCCCTGTCTCACCAATGGCGCGCCGTCGGCGGTTTCCAGCACCACGACCGGCTTCAACGTTCCATCCCGGATCTCGCTCCAGGGCACGTCTTTCAATGCCCACACCAGCACGCTTCCGACGAGGAGGCAGACAAGAAGGATCGACCCGAGAGCGTATTTCCGCCAGCCCGCCAGAAGGGATCGGGGCTGGCTGCTTTCAGCCGGATTGGTGCGCCGATCGCGAATCCTGCGGCGGGTTCTGGCCAGAGCGGTGGTCATCCACTGAGTTGGAGCCGATGTGGCTGCCCGCCGCATCGACCTCCTGAGCATCCGCCTCAAAAGCGAAGCGGCCGTCCTGCTCTTCGCCAAGGCGGCACTTGCCCGCAAATCGTGACGCAGCGCATGCAATAGATTGCTCGCGGCCTGTCTGGTTTGGCCGAAGGATCCGTGGGGCGGTTGCGGGTCGTCGACTTTGGTAATGTCTGGTGGATCCGAGGCCGCTTGCGCCGCCGGATCTGCTGTCTGATTGCGACCCGAGATCGAGCTGCTAACGCTTTCACCTGAGGAATCGGGAGAATTGGGCATCGGGTACCGCTAAAAAGCCAACGCAGCATGATCTATATATCCGCGTGATACGGAGTGTTCTAGCGCAAAAGGTCGCAGCAGTTCCGGAACTCACCACCCGGGCGGTGGACGTCGAGCGAGTTTTCCTCTCAAGGTGCGACTTGGGAAGCTACCGACATCAATTCCTGGGAATTCGGTGCCTTGAATGTTTGTAGCCCGGGCTCCAGAGCTTCAGTAAAGCTCCACCGTACGATGCCCTCCCGGTCGATGAGGAACTGACCGACAAGCTGCCCATGGTCGGCGGTCATCATCTGCTGATCGGCTTCCGTCATTTGATATCCTTCCTTCTCGTTGAGAAATTCGTCCATTGCCCTCACGCCCATAGGCTCGGGCAACTCGCCCGGAAGATCGATCCGTATCGCCATGAGCGTATCGATCCCGACCTCGCGTAAGCCGAAGGCTTGGTGCGAAGCCCGTACCGGGTCGGAAGCAGCAAGAAGATCGGGTATCGGATGGTAACGGAAATAGAGCCGCGCGCGTTCGACCGGGGTATTTACAACAGCCAGGGATTGGACGCCTTTCTCACGCAGTACCGGGTTGAGATATGACATGGCGGCGACATGGCGCCGGCAGAACGGGCAATGCAGGCCCCGAAACAAACCGATCAACAACGGGCTGCGGCCACGAAAATCATCAAGTGCGATCTTCCCCTCGTGCGAGATGGCATCAAACACAACGTTCGGGACCCGGTCGCCCGGTTGTAGCGGATGGTCGACATGGTTTGTGGACATGGATAACCTCCTCGCTCGGGATCAGTCGAGCAAAGGCGCCACGTGAAGTACTGCGAGGTCGAGATTGAGCGTTGCAGGCCTGACCTCTCGTCTCACCGCATCGCCAGGATCCGATCTAAGAATGGCCTCACATGAGCCCGCGGGCAAGCGGTAAACTCCGAATCGTGAATTGAAAAAGTCCGTTTTCTGCAAACACTGATTTTTTAGCGGCCAATCGTGAATTATCGCACACTGACCGGCCGCAAGCCTCTAGCAACTCTGCGCATCGCGACCGCTTCGGGACGACGGCCCTTACTTTACCGTGATGGCAATGCCGCTGAGATCGGCGTTGACTTGCAGGCCTACCTGCTTGCCTGAGAGTTCGAGTTCGGCGCCCTTCTCATTGGTCATGACGATCATCTGGGCACCTTTGCCGAGCGCGCCGCCACCACCCGCCGCACCGTAGACCCCCGTCACATCTTGAGCGCGGCGGATATGGCGAACGGTACCATGAAAATTGGTCTTAGAAGCCCCGAAGGCGAGGCCTCCTGAGATGCCGCCGACAGTGATGGGATAGCGGCGACCATGGAAGGTGAGCGTGCCTTCGCCTCCAGTACCACCCACAAAGAAGGCAGCCTTGTAGACCGAGAAGCTGATCGTACCGCTGTCGGCATGCGCGGAGCCGGCGAAGCTTACTCCCGCCGCCGCGATAACCGCAGCCGCGACTGAACGAATTGTGGACGAATTCTTCATGATGCAAGTCTCCTCAAAATCGAGGCTTACCCAGCCAGGAGGGCGTGTCAACGTCATGCCAAAGTCACAGCTGAAACAGTCTCGCCCGTCATTAGTTCCAAGCACGCGGCCAGTATCCGACCGGGAGAAAGCGGCCAACGGATGGCAAACATAGTCTCGGTGGCAGGGCAGCCTGTGGCAGCCCATGACGCTGTCACCGGGCTTGACCGGGCCGCCACCTGGCGGACATTGCCAGCCATGCAGAAAAGATTACTTTAGACGCAGGGGCTGTGGGGGCCTTCATATTGTCGACTCGTTAAGCGTGCGGTGAGGAGGGAATGCCATCGATGTTGCTGGAAGATTTGTATCGCCTGATGAAGACCGGGCACGTACAGGCCCAGGGCATCGTCGACACGATGACCCAGCCCGTTGTCGTGCTGGATCAGAATCTCTGTGTGACGACCGCAAACAATGCATTCATCAAGACTTTCGAAGTCGAGCGGGACGACATCCTCTCGCAGAACTTCTTCCGGCTTGGAAATGGGCAATGGGATATTCCGGAGCTTCGGCAGCTCATAGCCTCGGTGATCCCACGGGCGGCCGCCGTCATTGGGTTCGAAGTGAAGCATGAATTCCCGACGATCGGCCAGCGTACATTCCTTGTCGATGCCCGCCGCCTCGTTCATCCGGATAACAACAGTCCCAACATCCTGGTCATCTTCGATGACGTGACGGAGCGCCGGCGCCACGATGCCGAGATGGACTTCATCGTGGCCGAGATGCGGCATCGGCTGAGGAACCTGTCGGCCGTCGTTCAGTCGGTCGTGAACAACACCAGGACCGACGATCCGGCTGTGGCAAGCTTCAAGGAAGCGCTGCTTGGAAGGCTCGATATCACCTTTCGAGCTCAGGAAGTTGCTGCCATTGGCGGGCTGACTGAGTTCGAAGCATTGCTGCGAGGCGCGGTCGGTGCGACGGTTTGGGAACGGCTCGAATGCTCTGGACCGTCCGTAGAATTTGGAAGTTCAAAGGTTCTCCCGGTCAGCATGATCCTGCACGAGCTCGGCACGAACGCGTTGAAGCATGGTGCTGCCTCGGTGCCCGGCGGAAAGATACGGGTGACGTGGGAAATGGAAGCCGGGCCGCGGGACCGGACGTGGCTCGTATGTCAGTGGCGCGAGGAAGCAGGGCCGCCTATTCATGAGTCTGTACGCCAGGGCTACGGGACCGAACTAATCGAAGGCCTCGCCGCCCATATGGGTGGAAGCGTGGAACTTAACTATCCTCCCAGTGGTTTCACTGCGACGATCAAATTTCCGATGTGAGGTCATGTGAGCGACATTGTCGACACGAGGGCAGGCGCGACCAAGGTCCTCGTCGTCGAGGACGAGTTCTTCATCGCCGATGAACTCCGACGTAAACTGACCGCTGCCGGATTGCAGGTGCTTGGCCCGGTGTCATCGAACGAGCGCGCTCTCGATCTGCTGGAGCAGGATCGACCTGACGTTGCTGTCCTTGACGTTCATCTCGGCGAGGCAAGAGTGACCGCGGTAGCTGCGAAGCTTCGCCAGTTGAATGTCCCGATCGTTCTGGCGACAGCAAGTCCTGCCCATGAACTTGCATCTGACCCAGTCCTCGCGGGCGCGGTCATCCTGGAAAAGCCCACTGATTTCGGTCTTCTCATCGAAACCGTTCGCAGGGCGGTCAAGTGACTGTTCTCAGGGCTGCAACCTCTCAGCGGAGGTCTGCTTGGGGAAATCCGCCAGTCCGCAGTGTTGGAAAAGAGGCCAGTCTGGCTGGCCCCTTGATCCATGATCAAATATCGCTTGCGGCGCTCGACCACAACTCGGCCGCCTCGGCTGCCGTCATCCGCCGGACCTCGGCCTCATGGCTGCGGCTGGCGAAGAGTTCGCTGGCCATGATCTGCTCGGCCAAGTCGGCCGGCAGCGAGAGGATGACGCGGGCTTCGCCATTGTGCAGGCCGCCGAGTTCGGTGCGTTTGCCGGTCACCATGCCGCCGGCGACCGTGTTGTTCGTCTCCGGATCGATCAGGATGAAGGAGCCGGACTGGCGGTTCTGCTCGTAAGGATCGAAGATTGCCGCTTCGTCAAAGGCAAGCCGAACCTTGCCGATGGCGTTCATGTAGAGCCGCTGGGCGGGGTTCCAGGTGCCGGTTTTCAATTCGAGCTGGCTGAGCGGCTGCACCTGGACGCGCTGGCGGCGGCTGCCGCTCTTCAGCCAGTAGCGCTTGCCGGGCTCGATGCCTTCGGGCTGCAGCGCGACGATCTGCGCGTCGAAGGCCAGGCCGACCTGCGGCTGGGCGTCGATAGAGACGATCATGTCGCCGCGTGCCACGTCGACCTGGCGGTCGAGCACCAGCGTTATCGCGTCGCCGGCAACGGCGGCGTTGCGCACGAGATCGAAGGTGACGATCTTGGAGACGTTGGCGACCATGCCCGACGGCAGGATCATGACGCTGTCGCCCGGTTTGACCGAGCCGCCGGCAACCGTGCCCTGATAGCCGCGGAAGCTTTCGCCCGGACGCGACACACGCTGCACCGACAGGCGGAAGCCGACCGTCTGCGACGAGCGCACGGTGGCAAGCTCCAAAGTTTCCACCAGCGTCGGGCCAGTGTACCAGGGCATGGCGCCCTGGCCGGAATAGACGACGTTTTCGCCCTTCAGCGCCGACATCGGAATGGCGGTGATCTGCTTGACGCCGAGCGACAGAGCGAATTCGCGGAATTCGTGGCTGATCTTCTCGAAGCCGGCGCGGTCATAGCCCGTCAGGTCGATCTTGTTGACGGCAAGCACGAACTGCCTGATGCCGAGCAGCGAGGCGATCGTAGCGTGGCGGCGCGTCTGTTCGAGGATGCCGAGACGGGCGTCGACGAGCAGGATGGCGAGATCGGCCGTCGAGGCGCCGGTCGCCATGTTGCGGGTATATTGCTCGTGACCGGGCGTGTCAGCGACGATGAAGGAGCGCTTGTCGGTCGAGAAATAGCGATAGGCGACATCGATGGTGATGCCCTGCTCGCGTTCGGCCTGCAGGCCGTCGAGCAAGAGCGCAAAGTCGGGCAGGCCGAGGTCGTTCTGCTTACCGGTGGAATCGCGCTGCAGCGTGGCGGCCTGGTCTTCCTTGACGGCCTTGGTGTCCCACAGCAGGCGGCCGATCAGGGTCGACTTGCCGTCATCGACACTGCCGCAGGTGATCAGGCGCAGCGGGCGCGAGTCGCGTTGAGCCTTCTGCGGCTCGGCGGCGGGCAGGCTGGCGACGGTTGCGGCCGAGACGGCGGTGTTGGCTGCGGTCATCTCAGAAATATCCTTCACGCTTCTTCTTTTCCATGGAGCCGGACTGGTCGCGGTCGATGGCGCGGCCCTGGCGTTCGGACACCGTTGCGATTTCGAGTTCGGCGATCACCTCTTCGAGCGTGCTCGCCTCGGAACGGATGGCGCCGGTCAGCGGGAAGTCGCCGAGCGTGCGGAAGCGGATCATGCCCTCCTGGCGCACTTCGCCGGGCAGCAGCTCGAGGCGCGGATCCTCGGCAAGGATGATCATACCGTCGCGCTCGACGAACTTGCGCTTGCGGGCGTAGTAGAGCGGCACGAGCGGGATGTCCTCGGCCTGGATGTAGCGCCAGATATCGACCTCGGTCCAGTTCGACAGCGGGAAGGCGCGCACGCTCTCGCCCTTGCGGATCATGCCGTTGTAGATGTTCCAGAGTTCCGGTCGCTGGTTGCGCGGATCCCAGCGATGGTCCGGAGTGCGGAAGGAATAGATGCGCTCCTTGGCGCGGCTTGCCTCCTCGTCGCGCCGGGCGCCGCCGAAAGCGGCGTCGAACTGGCCGGCATCGAGCGCCTGGCGCAGGCTTTCGGTCTTCATGATGTCGGTGAAGGCGGCCGAGCCATGGGTGAAGGGCGTGATGTTTTCGGCCGCGCCTCGCGGATTGATATGCTCGATGAGATCGAGATCGTACTTCTTCGCGGTCTCGTCGCGGAAGGTGATCATCTCGCGGAACTTCCAGCCGGTGTTCACATGTAAGAGCGGGAAGGGCACGCGGCCGGGATAGAAAGCCTTGCGCGCCAGGTGCAGCAGCACTGAGGAATCCTTGCCGATCGAATAGAGCATGACGGGACGCTCGAATTCGGCTGCGACTTCGCGGAAGATGTGGATGGATTCGTTTTCGAGCGCTTTCAGATGCGGGTCGAGCGGCGCCTTGGCGCTCTGGGGATTGCTGAGTTCCGTATCCGGACGGCTATCGGGCATGTCTTACTCCAGACTGTCGGTCCTTGCGGCTGCCCGCAGGGCTTTCTCGATTGTGGCTCTTCGGGGCCTGCGGCGATCGCCGCGCCCTGATCCGAAAAGCCGGGAAGATAGTTATTGTGCGGCGATCGCCGCGGCCTCTTCGGCGACATGCAGGCCGCATTCGCGCTTCTCGTCCTGCTCCCACCACCAGCGGCCGGCGCGTTCCGGCTCGCCGGGCTTGATCGCCCTTGTGCAGGGCTCGCAGCCGATCGAGGGATAGCCGCGCGCATGCAGCGGATTGACCGGCACGCCGTTTTCGGCAACGAAGGCCTTGATCGCCTCGATGTCCCAATCGGCTAGCGGATTGACCTTCAGGAGGTGCCGTTCGGCGTCATATTCGGCAAAGGGCGTCTCGGCGCGGTTGGCCGATTGCCCGCGGCGCAGACCGGTGATCCAGATCGTCGCCCCTTCGAGCGCACGCGCAAGCGGTTTCAGCTTGCGCACGCCGCAACAGGCATGCCTGGCTTCGACGCTCTCGTAGAAACCGTTGAGGCCGTATTGCGCGGCATAGGCGTCGATATCGGCCTTCTCTGGCGCGAAGCGCTGGATATGGATGTCGTACTGGGCTTCCGTCTCGTCGATCAGCGCCAGCGTCTCGGCAAACAGGCGGCCGGTTTCCAGTGTCGCGATGTCGATTGGCAGGCGATGCGTGCCGATCTCGGCGGTGATCACCTGGTCCTCGATGCCGAGCGAGGTGGTGAACACCACGCGGCCGCCAAGGCCTGCCACCAGCGACAGACGTCCGGCAAGGTCGAGGCCTGCCAGCTTGTCGTTCAGCGCCTCGGCTTCTGTATTCGGATTGATAACAGTCATGGAAATCCTGTCCTTAGTTGCCGGGAGTATCGCAGTTCAAGCCTGGATCGGACAGAAAAAGGGATTTCGAAAGCTGCGGCCGGAAGAGCAAATATCTCTCCGAAGCTGCCGCAATGCAGAAAAGCAGCCGCCCGCGGGCGAAATCCGCGTCGGCAGCTTCAATGTCTATCGAATTAGTAGACTTACACGCAGCCTGTCAATCCGAAATCTGAAGTGATGCTGAAAAAGGTGCGGAAGGCACTGATTTGGCGTAGTTTGCGAGGGCTTGGCCAAGCGTGAAAAACAAGGCCAAAAATGCTTGTCCCTCAAGGCGTTCTGCCGGCGCGTTCAAATTCCGTTCATGCTGGTTGTGCCATAGAGGCGAATATACGTGTGAAGCGGCGCGGGATGCGCGCCGCCTGTGTGTGTTGACGGTCTGAGATGATTACGCAAAAGGCGAAATATGCGCTGCGGGCGCTGACGGTTCTGGCGGATGCCGGTGCCGACGAACCCGTGATGATTTCCGATATCGCCGCGCAGCAGAAGATCCCGAAGAAGTTCCTCGAACAGATCCTGCTCGACCTCAAACATCACGGCATCGTCGTCAGCCGCCGGGGCAAGCAGGGTGGCTATCTCCTGCTCAAGCCCGCCCACACCATCACCTTCGGCGAAATCCTGCGCATCATCGACGGTCCGATCGCCCCGCTGCCGTGCCTGTCGATCACCGCCTATCGCAGGTGCGACGATTGCGACGGCGAACAGAATTGCGAAATCAGACACGTCTTCGCCAAAGTGGCTGACGCCACCCGTAAGGTGCTGTTTTCGACTACGATCGCCGATGCCGTCGCCCCGCGGCAAGGCGCCGAAGTCACCCGCCTGCTCGCCTGATCAGTTCTCAGCCGTTTCCCTGGCGCGCCGGGCTCGGATCGCTGCGGCGATGAAGACGCGCGACAGGCCGTGATAGAGCGGCTCGCGGCACAGGATGCGCGAGGTGATGTAGCCGATCATCGATACCGCCATGATCGGAATGACGGCCTGATGGTCGCCGGTCATTTCCCGAATGATGACGAAGGCGGTCATCGGTGCTTGCACCACGCCGGAGAAATATCCGGCCATGCCGAGAATAGCCGCAAGCGCTATGCTGCTGCCCATGATCTGGCCGATCGTGCTGCCGAAGCCGGCGCCGACGGAGAGCGAGGGCGCGAAGATGCCGCCCGGAATCCCCGACATCATCGACAGAAAGCCCGCAAGAAGCTTTTCGAGGAAGAACAGCAGGGGCAGGGGATTGCCCTCGACGGCGCCTTTCGCCTGGTCGTAGCCCGTTCCGAAGGTCATGCCGCCCGAGAGGATGCCGATCGCCGCGACGACAAGCCCGCAGGCCGCTGCCAGCATCACCATCCGCGGCAGCGGCTGCGGATGTGCCCACCGGCGAACCTGCTGTCCGAGATGGAGCGCAAGCCCGCTGAAAGCCGCACCCAGTGCGCCGCCGCCGATGCCGCAGATGAGCACCAGTTCCCAGTCGCCCACCGAGGCCGGGGCGACCGCGGTGGACCCGAAATAATTGTAGCTGCCGGCAAGTCCGAGCGCGGCAAGACCCGAAAGGATGACGGCCGTCAACACCAGACCGTTCGCTCGGGACTCATAGGTCCGGCTCATTTCCTCAATGGCGAAGACGATGCCGGCGAGCGGTGTGTTGAAGGCCGCGGCGATGCCGGCCGCCGAACCGGCGAGGATCAGCCCGCGCGCCTGCGCCATGCCGCCGAAGCGCGCGACGGCCAGCATGATCGAAGCGCCCACCTGCACGGTCGGCCCCTCGCGGCCGATCGATGCACCGCTTGCGAGCCCCAGCACGGTCAGCAGAATCTTGCCGAAGACGAGCCGCAGCGACAGCAGCCGCGTGCGGTCCTCCGCATCGCGCAGATGCCGCGCGGCAATCGCCTGCGGAATGCCACTGCCCTGCGCGTTCGGGAAGAATGTTGCCGCGAGACAGGCCGATAGCATGAAGCCGAGCGGCGTGATGAGAAGCGGCAGCAGAAAACCCCATTGCCCGGAAGCGGTCACGCCGGCAAAGCCGCGCTGCGCCAGATCGGCAAGCCTGGCGAAGCCGACGCTGATGATGCCGATCGCAAAGGCGCCGAACCAGAAGATCAACCGTGGACGCCAGAGGGAGAAGGAGCCCCACAGGACACGCGATCTACGGAAAAGTCTGGACTTGCGATGGAACACGGGCATGCCGGAGCGCGGATGTTGGACAGGCCTCTTCCTAAACCGGTTTGCAGGGATTGGGCCACCTCTTTCTTCCGAAAATTGCTTCTGTGATGGCGGCCTGGCAGCTTTCGCCACTCATCATCGATCGCTGACCGCCGCCCGCGGGCTGACCCACGGCTCCTGGTTCGAGCGCGCCAGCTGCTGCTTGCCGAGAATATGATCCGCCGCCTTCTCGCCGGTCATGATCGAGGGCCGTTGAGATTGCCGTAGGTGACGTGCGGGAAGATCGAGCTGTCGGCGACCCTCAGGCCGTCGACGCCGATCACCCGCGTCTGCGGATCGACCGCCGCCATCGGATCGTCATCCGGGCCGGCGTCTTTCCGAGTGCCTCGGCGAGCTCCCCGTTGGCCTTGCCGGCAGCAATTAGGCTCGGAATATCGGCTCGCGCGGCGTCAGGGGATCCAATGTCATGATTGCCCGGCAGCTTCCAGAATGAGCTTGGTGATCTCATCCGGATGTGAAATGAGCGACAGGTGGCTGGATTCGAGTTCGATGGCTTTAGCGCCCATGCGTCTGGCCATGAAACGCTGCAGGTCTGGATTTATCGTCCCATCTTGCGTCGAAACGGCGTAGTAACTTGGCTTGGAGCGCCAAGCAGCGTTTGAGGTTTTGCCGGTGAGCAACGCCCTTTGGAATGGTTGTTGAACGGCATAGAGCACCCTTGCCCTCGCCTCGGGAAGATCGCCCCCGAAATCGCGCAGGAACGCTTCTTCCGTCAGCCGTCCTTCGTCGCCGTCGAAGACAATGCCCGCGGTTGCGGGTGGTGTCGGGTAGGTTTTTGCCAAAGCTGCATAGTCCTCACCTGCATCCGGTGCTCGGGCAGCGACATAAACCAGTGAAGAGACGTTCGGATGTACGCCTGCTTCGGTGAGGATCATCCCCGAAAAGGAGTGCCCGACAAAGACGGTCGGACCGTCCTGCCGGTCGAGGACGCGCCTGGCGGCCGCCACGGCATCGGGAAGCGTAGTAAGAGGGTTCTGGACCGCCGTGCAGTTCAGGCCCTTCGCCTGCAGCCGGCCGATAACCTCGGTCCAGCATGATCCGTCGGCGAAAAGTCCATGCACGAGAACGACATTGCGCGCCTTTGCAGGCGTGGGTGTGGCGGCAAGGCCGGCATGTGTCGCAACAAGTGACGTGGCGGCACCGACGAGCAAAGTTTTCGAAAATGTGCGTCTGTTCATCATCATGATCGAATCTCCATCGTTTGCGAAACGGTAGGATTATTTGAACTCAGCCCGGACCGGCGTCTCAGATTGACATGCCGCCGGAGACCTCGATGCGTTGGGCATTGACCCAGCGATTGTCCTCGGAGAGCAGCGAGGCAATCATCGGGCCGATATCGTCGGGCAGGCCAGCGCGGCCCAGCGCCGTCATTTCGGCGACACGCTGGTTCAGATCCGGATTGTCGCGCACCATACCGCCGCTAAAGTCGGTTTGGATGGCGCCGGGCGCGACGACATTGACGGCGATGCGACGCGGTCCCAGCTCTTTTGCCATGTACCGGGTCAGCACCTCGACCGCTCCCTTCATTGCACCGTAAGGAGCGCTGCCAGGAACGATGATGCGAGTCAGGCCGCTCGACAGGTTGACGATCCGGCCGCCGTCATTGATCAGCGGCAAGAGTTTCTGCGTCAAGAAGAAAACGCCCTTGAAGTGCACATTGTAAAGCATGTCCAGTTCATCTTCCGTCGTCGCCTCGATGCTGTTGTGGTGCGAGGTTCCGGCATTGTTGACGAGGTAGTCGAAGCGCTCGGCGCCTAGATCGGCAAGCGCCTGTTTTACGGCGTCGACGAAAAGGTCGAAACCGTTGGCATCACCCGTGTCGAGCTTGAGGGCAGTGGCTTTGGCGCCGGCTTCAGCAACCAGGGCCACGACCTTTTCGGCTTCCGCCCTGCTGGAATTGTAGGTGAGGATCGAGTCCACACCGCGTCTGGCGAGGGTGAGCACGGTGTTGCGGCCCAACCCGCGGCTGCCGCCGGTGACGATTGCGATTTTGCGTTCAGAATTCTGTGTCATCGCCGTTCTCCTTTGACTGACGACGCTGAACATAAGAGGGCGAAGCACGGGCGAACATGCCGGAATCAGCTTCTTTCTTGCCTGATCCTGCCTCCGGCGTTAGTTTGGAATTCCAGAATTGCGGGGAATGCGATTGGGCGCTCTTTCGATCTTGTATGATGCTGTCGTCGCCGCGTTTGCGGCTCATGGAAACAGGAGCCCCTATTTCACACCGATCGACGGGCTGGCCTTGCTCCGATCCTTTTCCGAGCGGCATCCGAACCACCTGATTCACCGGCCGGCGCTCTGCATCGTGGTGCAGGGGGCGAAATGGACGACGTTCGGCGAACGGAGGCTCCATTATCGCACCAGCCAGGCCATGGTCGTCAGCGTCGAGATGCCGGGTGCAAGCCAGGTGGTGCATGGCGCGCCGGATGCGCCCTATCTCAGCGTCGTCATCGAACTCGACCAGGCGATCCTACGCGAAGTCTATGAAAGCATGGAGGCACCGCCCACTCCGGCCTCCGACGAGCATGCCGCCGCCTTCGTTATGGAGCTCAGCGAGGCGATCCTCGGCTGCGCCGCGCGCGCCGTCAGCCTGCTCGGCGAGCCGCAGGCAATCCCGCTGCTGTATCCCGGCGTCAAACGCGAACTCTGCTACCGCCTGCTGGCCGGGCCACATGGCGCTGTCTTCGCCCGCATGGTCGTCGGCGCGGAGCGAAACAGGCGTCTGGTCGAAGCGATCCACGCATTGCGGGGCAATTTCGACAAGCAGGTGCGCGTCGATGATCTTGCCGCGCTCGCCGGCCTGAGCCCGACAGCCTTCCATCGTCAGTTCAAGGCATTGACTGCGATGACACCGGTGCAGTTTCAAAAGCAGATCCGCCTGATGGAGGCGCGCCGGCTGATGCTGTCGCGCGAAATGTCGGCGGAAACGGTCGCCTTTGAGGTGGGCTATGCCAGCCCCTCACAGTTCAGCCGGGAATATGCCCGGCTGTTCGGGGCTCCGCCACGCCGAGACATCGGAAAGCTTCTGTCGGCCTGACTGTTTCAGCGTGCATGGTGAAACTACCCATGACCGCTGTTGGCCGCGCAAGCGGTCACCGCGCACGATCACCGGCTGGTGGCATTTGCTACATAATTCCGAATAATTGTAGCTGCCGGCAAGCCCGAGGGCGGCAAGGCCCGAAAGGATGACGGCCGTCAACACCATCCCGTTCGCACGGGACTCATAGGTCCGGCTCATTTCCTCGATGGCGAAGACGATGCGGCGAGCGGCGCATGAAGCCGAGCGGCGTGATGAGAAGCGGCAGCAGAAAACCCCATTGCCCGGAAGCGGCCATGCCGGCAAAGGAGTGCTGCGCCAGATCCGCAAGCCTGGCGAAGCCGACCCTTCCTAAACCGGTTTGCCGGAAGGGAACCACCTCTTTCTTCAAGATTTGGTGAAATACCTTTTCTCGCCGCCGGCATGCTCCACCTGCTTGCCCATTCGGGTAGGGAGAACCATCATGCCGATAATTTCAGTAAAGCGGGTAGTTGCCGTGGCAATGCTCGTGGCGGTTTTTGCCACGGGTGCTGCCGCCCATCACGGCTGGTCGTGGGCCGAGGCGGACCAGATCGAGCTGCGCGGCACCATCGAGAGAATATCGATGGGCTGGCCGCATCCGACGCTCGATATCGCTACCGCCGATGACGGCGTCTGGCGCGTCGAACTCGGCAATCCACGGCAGACCGAACGCTCAGGCTTCGTCGAAGGCGTCGCCAAGCCCGGCGATCAGGTCGTGGCGCTCGGAAACCGTTCCCAGGATCAGAAAGAAAAGCGGCTAAAGGCAGTTCGCATCACCATCGGCGAGAAGCGCTACGATATCTATCCCGACCGCATCCGGACGAACTGATTTCCGGGCGAACCAGGCTGTGATCGAGATTCTCGAATGGGTGTCGGCGACGACGCCTGCGGTCGCCCTCCGGCGCTCCGGAACGCTCTACATGCTTGTCAATGCCGCTCATATCCTGGCAATCGGCCTGCTCGTCGGCGCCATTCTGCCGCTTGATCTGAGGCTCGCCGGCTTCTTCCGAAAGGCGCCGGTGGAAATCCTCGCCCCGTTCCTGTCGCGCGCCGCCGGCATCGGCCTCGTCGGGGCCATCCTCACCGGTTTCTGCCTCTTCAGCGTACGAGCGGTCGAATATGCCGCCAATCCCGCCTTCCTTACCAAGCTGTGCCTGATCACCCTAGGTGTTCTCAACCTGTCGATCGTGCATTTCGGGCGAGGCTGGAAAACGGCGGTGTCGTCAGGCATCATCCGGCCCCGCCTGCGCTTCTCTGCGGCATTGTCGGCCACGGTCTGGATCGCTGTCGTGCTTGCTGGCCGGTGGATCGGTTTCCTCTGAGGCAAAAAGCCCGCCCGCAGGTCTTCGATCTCCTCATAGCAACTTGCGATAATTAGATGGTTGCGCTAGATTGCAGTCATAGCAAAATGCGATACGCGCTTTCGAGTTCATGCACGTCATCACGCAGAAAAAGGATCGATGGCCTCATGCGGCCAATGCCCTGGATACTTGGTATCGACTGATGAAGTCGTCGGAGCCGACAGACTTCGCCGATATGAAGTCACTGTTTCCGGCAACGGATAAAGTCGGGCAGCACCACGTGTTCGACATCGGCGGCAATAAGCTGCGCTTGATCGCGGTCGTACATTACAAATTCAGGAAGGTCTATATTCAGCGGATCATGGATCATGCCGAGTACGACAAGGGAGCATGGAAGGGTTAGGGCGATGAGCGCACTTGTAGAACGGGTAAGCGAGCACTGGATGCATGTGGCTCCTCTTCTTGCCATGCCGGCCAGTGAAGCTGAGTATGATCATCTCGTGAAGCAACTTGACGAGATTCTTGCTGAAGTGGGCGACGACGAGGATCATCCCTTGGCGTTGCTCGCGTCTCGCATGGCGGATCTCGTTGAGGCCTATGACGAGCAAAACCGCCCAATGCCTCCAGTGACCGGCGCCGATGCACTCCGCTATGTCATGGAGGAGCGGAGCCTTGCCCAGTCAGATCTGCCGGAAGTGGGGGCTCAGTCCGTCGTGTCTGAGATATTGAGCGGCAAGCGACAGATCAATGTTCGGCAAGCGCGCGCGCTGAGTGAGCGGTTTCTGATTCCGGCATCCGTATTTCTGTCGTTGTGACGATAGATGTTCACCCCAAATATCACCGGTCGCTGACCGCCGCCCGCGGGTTGACCCACGGCTCCTGGTTCGAGCGCGCCAGCGGCTGTTTGCCGAGAATATGATCCGCCGCCTTCTCGCCGGTCATGATCGACGGGCCGTTCAGGTTGCCGTAGGTGACGTGCGGGAAGATCGAGCTGTCGGCGACCCGCAGGCCATCGACGCCGATCACCCGCGTCTGCGGATCGACCACCGCCATCGGATCGTCCTTGGCGCCCATCTTGCAGGTGCCGCAGGGGTGATAGGCGCTTTCCAGATGTTCGCGCAGGAAGGCATCGATCTCATCGTCGCTCTGCACTTCTTCGCCCGGCTGGATCTCCGGGCCGCGATAGGCGTCGAAGGCCTTCTGCCCGAAGATCTCGCGGGTCAGCCGAACGCAGTGGCGGAATTTCTCCCAGTCCTCCGGATGGCTCATATAGTTGAAGCGCAGCACCGGATCGGCCTTGGGATCGGGTGAGCGCAGCGTCACGCTGCCGCGCGATTTCGACAGATTGTAGCCGACATGCACCTGGAAGCCGTGGCTCTTGGCCGCCGCCTTGCCGTCATAGCTGATCGCCACCGGCAGGAAGTGATATTGGATATCCGGCTGCTTCAGCCCGGGGGCCGAGCGCAGGAAGGCGCAGGCCTCGAACTGGTTGGAAGCGCCGAGCCCACCCTTGGAGAGCAGCCATTGCGCGCCTGCCACTCCCTGCCAGAACCAGGGCAGCCAGGAATAGAGCGACACGGGCTTGGTGCTGACCTGCTGGAAATAGAATTCCATATGGTCCTGCAGGTTGGCGCCGACACCAGGACGGTCGGCCTTCACCTCGATGCCCATTTCCTTCAGATGCTCGCCCGGGCCGATGCCGGACAGCATCAGGAGCTTCGGCGAATTGAAGGAGGAGGCGGAGACGATCACCTCGCGGTTGGCCTTCACCACCTCTGTCCTGCCGCCGCGTTCGATCTCCACGCCGGTCGCCCGCCCGTTCTCGATGACGATCTTGCTCGCTAGGCCATAGACGATCCCCACATTGTGGCGCTTCAGCGCCGGCTTCAGATAGGCGTTGGCGGCAGACCAGCGGCGGCCGGCAAAGATGGTCTGCTCCATCAGGCCGAAGCCTTCCTGCTTGCTGCCGTTGTAATCCTCCGTCGTCTCGAAGCCCGCCTGTTTGCCGGCCTCGACGAAGGCCCGGAAGAGCGGATTGGTGAAGCCGCCGCGCTGCACGTGCAGCGGCCCGTCCGTGCCGCGCCAGCCCTCTTCGCCGCCGTGCGAATGTTCCATCCGCTTGAAATAGGGGAGAACGTCGGCATAGGCCCAGCCGCTGGCGCCAAGTTCTTCCCATCGGTTGAAGTCTTCGGCATGGCCGCGCACATAGACCATGCCGTTGATCGAGGAGGAGCCGCCGATCACCTTGCCGCGCGGCGCGGTGATGCGCCGGTTGTTGAGGTTCGGCTCCGGCTCGGAGAGATAGCCCCAATTATAGCGTTTCATGCTCATCGGCCAGGCAAGGGCTGCCGGCATCTGGATGAACGGCCCGAAATCGCTGCCGCCGGCCTCGATGACGAGAACGCTGTTCTTGCCGTCTTCGGAGAGACGGTAGGCCAGCGCCGAACCGGCCGAGCCCGAGCCGATGATGACGAAATCTGCTTGCATCTATTTGTTTCCCTTGAGCTGCCATCATCCGGCTGCTTCTTGTTTTTCCTGGAGCCTGCCCCTCATCCGCCTGCCGGCACCTTCTCCCCGCCTGCGGGGAGAAGGGGATATGCCGCACCGGCTTCGCTCAACCTTGACGCTGCGTTTGGCACGTCCCCTCTCCCCGTTCTTACGGGGAGAGGGTTAGGGTGAGGGGCAGGGGCGGAGGCAAATGTTTCTCAATAAGGCGCCGCCACCGGCCCCATGCCGACGTAAACCGTCTTCAGCTCGGAATAATGCTCCAGCGCCGCCAGAGAATTCTCACGGCCGAAGCCCGATTGTTTCGAGCCGCCGAAGGGGATTTCCACCGGGCAGAGATTATAGGTGTTGATCCACAGCGTGCCGGCCTCCAGCCGGTCGACGACGCGGTGGGCGCGGGTGAGGTCGGCGGTGAAGACGCCGCCGGAGAGGCCGAATTCGCTGGCATTGGCGCGTGCGATTACCTCTTCCTCACCGTCGAAATCGAGCACCGACATGACCGGCCCGAAGATCTCCTCTCGGGCGATGGTCATATCGTCGGTGACATCGGCAAAGACGGTCGGCTGCACGTAATAGCCCTCGCCCGAGACATTGTTCGGAATGCCGCCGCCGGCAACAAGCGTCGCGCCCTCGGCCTTGCCCTTCTCGATATAGGCGATCACCTTCTCGCGCTGCGCCCAGGAGACCATCGGGCCGATCTGCGTCGCCTCGTCCAACGGATCACCGATCAGCATCGCCTCAGTGCGCGCCTTCAGCCGCTTGAGGAATTCAGCCTTGATGCCCTTCTGCACGAAGACGCGCGTGCCGTTCGAGCAGACCTGGCCTGTGGAATAGAAATTGCCGAGCATCGCCCCGCCGACCGCCGAATCGAGGTCGGCGTCGTCGAAGACGATGAGCGGCGACTTGCCGCCGAGCTCCATGGTGACGTGCTTGAGGCGGCCGGCGGCTGCCGCCGCGACCCTGCGTCCGGTCGGCACCGAGCCGGTCAGCGACACTTTGGCGACGTCGGGATGATTGACGAGCAGCGGCCCGGTGTCGCGGTCACCCTGGATGACGTTGAAGAGGCCCTTCGGCAGCCCCGCCTCATGCAGGATTTCGGCAATCTTCAAGGCGCCGAGCGGCGTGTTTTCGGAGGGCTTGAACACCATGGCATTACCGCAAACAAGCGCCGGGGCAGCCTTCCAGCAGGCGATTTGCTGCGGATAGTTCCAGGCGCCGATGCCCACACAGACGCCGAGGGGAACGCGCTTGGTATAGGCAAAATCCTGCCCCAGCGGAATGTGGGCGCCGTTGAGGCCGGCCGGCGCGACGCCGCCGAAAAATTCGAAGGCATCAGCGCCCGAGGTCGGGTCGGCAACGATCGTTTCCTGGATTGGCTTGCCGGTATCGAGCGTCTCCAGTTCGGAAAGCTCGCGGTTGCGCTCACGCATGATCTCAGCCGCGCGCTTCAAGATGCGGCCGCGTGCCATCGGGCTCATCGCCGCCCATTCCGGCTGGGCGCGCTTGGCCGCCGCAATCGCCTTCTCGACGATCGCAGGCGTTGCCGCATGCAGCCGGGCGATCACCTCGCCGGTGGCAGGGTAGAGGCTCTCGATGACGGTGCCGTCGGTATCCTCGACATATTCGCCGTCGATGAAGTGCGAGGATTTCGGCTGGGCTTTCATGTCATTTGTCCTTGGCGGAAGTGGTGGATAGAAGCGCGTTCAGATAATCCTCCGTCAGCGCGATCGAGGCTTCGATGCCGATCGGTGCCGATTTCAGACTCTGCCTGATATAGAGCCCGTCGATCATCGCCGCTGCGCCCTCGGCGATGCGTTCTGCGGCGTCGGCCGGCAGCAGCGCCCTTAGATCGGCAAGCAGGTTGGAGCGCAGCCGCCTGGCATAGATCACCAGAAAGCGCCGCGTCTCCTCGGAACGCTGCGCTTCGGCGTAAAAGGCAAGCCAGGCGGCAATCGTCTCCGGCGCGAACTGGTCGGCGTGGAAGCTGACGCGGATCACCGCCGAAAGCCGTTCGCGCGGCGTCTTCGCTGCCTTGAGTGCTGCCACCGTATCGCTGCGCAACTGTCTCAGGAGCGAGCGGATCGTCTCGATCAGCAATTGTTCCTTGCTGCCGAAATAATGATGGGCGAGGGCAGGCGAGACGCCGGCCTGGCGGGCGATGTCGGACATGGTGACGGCAAGCGAGCCGTGATCGCCGATCACCCGCAGCGCCGCATCGACAAGCGCCTTGCGGCGCACTGGCTCCATTCCGACTTTCGGCAAACGACAACCCTCTGAAAACCGTGCCATGGTATTTTTGATTGACTGATCAATCAACAAAAATCTTCGGCGAATTGATTTGACTCACATCTTTTCCGGAAGAGCTGGGGCAACATATTCAAGTGATCAGGAGGTGTGCTATGACCAGCGTCTTCAACGAAATGCCGGAATCCTCGCTGCGGTCGAAATGGGTATGGTTCCTCGGCCTCGGGGTTCTGCTTCTTATCTGCGGCCTCATCGCTCTCAGCAATTTGCTGATGGCGACCGTCGCCTCGGTTTTTTATGTCGGCATGCTCATGCTGGCCGGCGGCGTCATCTATCTCGTCCACGCTTTTCAGTTGCGCCGCTGGGATCAGGTGCTCTTCTGGGCTTTGAGCGGCGTGCTTTACGTGCTTGCCGGTATCTGCGCCTTCGTCAATCCCATCTTCACCTCGGCCGCCTTGACCCTGTTTCTTGCCATTGCGCTGTTGGTGGCCGGCATATTCCGTCTCTGGGTCGGGATGCGCATGCGACCGCTCAAGGGTTGGCGCTGGATCGCTGCAAGCGGCGTCATGACGGCGCTGGCCGGCTTTGTCATCGCACTGGGCTGGCCGGTCAACAGCCTCTGGATCCTTGGCCTTTTTCTAGCCTTCGACCTGATGGTCCAGGGGTGGACGATGATCGCCGTTGGGCTTGGCTTGCGCAGTTGAACCGCGATGGACCTTTTCTTTTTTGACAAGGGAATGGCGGGGGATTAGACTTTACGGATTAGGACCGTCCGGCATGCCGGATGGTTGTGCGAACGCACCAAGGCGCCGGCTTGAAGCGCCGGGAATGCCGAAAATGGTCATGCGTCCCCCAACGGCAGGGTTCTGCCTGAAGAAAAAAAGGGAGGAAGTTCATGCCGATGGTCACCGTTTCCCTCTCTCCGCAACAGGCAGCGGGCATCCGTGCCGCCGTCGACACGGGTGGTTACGCCTCGAGCAGTGAGGTCGTCCGCGAGGCGCTTCGCCTCTGGGATACCGCCCGCAAGCTCGGCGAAATCAAGGCAGATCTCCTCGACGACGAGAGCGTCGCCTCCGGCGGCAGATGCGTCGCCGACATGTTCGCCGATCACGAGGCGCAGCGCCGTCGCTCCGCCTGAACAAGCGCCTGATTGTGCTCGGGAATTCGAATTCACGCGGGAGCGTGGCGGGTATCCGCGTCTTTCACAAAACTTTCATATTGGCGAAAGGGTTCGTTGATCCTTCTGCGGCAGGTTTCTGAGCAAGAAGAACAAGTCGCAGTGGAGATCGGCCCACAATGAACACTGCAATATCCTTGGCTGGCGCCGTCGAGCCGGGCGTGCTCCGCCGTTATGCGAGCGATCAGATGGTAACCCTTGCCAAGCTCGTGGTCGAGAACGCCTTCCAGCCGATCGTCGAAGCCGGCACCGGTACGGTTTTCGGTTACGAGTCCCTTATGCGCGGCCAGGAACGCATCGGCTACGACACGCCGGCCGACATTCTCGACGAGGCGCATCGGACCGGCCAGCTGCTGCAGCTCGAACAGATGGTCGCCAGCCGTGCGCTCGCCAAGTTCGCGACGTTGTCGAATTTCTCCACCTCGACCCTGTTCCTCAATCTCGACGTCCGGCTGATCCGCGATGGCGAGCGCCTGGTCGAGAGCCTCCTGCAACATTTGCGAACCGCGAATATTCCGCCGTCCTCCATCTGTTTCGAATTCTCCGAACGTTTCGACAATACCAGCGTGCCGGAATTCGCCGCCCTGGTTTCCACGCTGCGCAAGGCCGGCTTCAAGCTGGCGATCGACGATTTCGGCGTCGGTCACGGCGAGATGAAACTGCTTTGCGATCATGCCGTGGATTATCTGAAGATTGACCGCCATTTCGTAGCTGAGATCGACCGCAGCCCGCGCAAGCGCCATCTGCTGAAGAGCATAGTCAACATCGCCCACGTGCTCGGAACGCGCGTCATCGCCGAAGGCATCGAGACCGAAGCCGAATTCATCGCCTGCCGCGAATATGGTGTCGATCTCGTCCAGGGCTGGTTCATTTCCCGGCCGACGACGCATATGTCGGAGCTGGCCCCATCCTTTCCGCATCTGCAGGAGCTCGGGAAGAGCAAGCGCGGCAGCCAGTCGCTCGACGAAATTCTCATCCGCAAGCAGATCGAGCTCTTGCCGACGGTCTACGAAAACGACAGCATCGACAGCGTCTTCGAACTTTTCCGCCGCAATCCGCGCCAGGCCTTTTTTCCCGTCCTCAACGCTAATGACGAGCCGCGCGGCATTATCCATGAGCATCACCTCAAGGAATATATTTATCAGCCTTTCGGCCGCGACCTCCTGAAGAACAAGATGTACGAGCGCTCGATTTCGCATTTCGTCGAGATGGCGCCGATCGTCGGCCTCGACAGTGATGCCGAACAGCTGATGGCGATCTTCGCCAATATGGAAGGCAGCAACTGCCTGATCCTGACCGACAATATGCGTTATGCCGGGGTCGTTTCCGCCGCATCGTTGATCAAGGTCATCAATGAGAAACAGCTGAAGACTGCCCAGGACCAGAACCCTCTGACTGGCCTGCCGGGCAACCACGCCATCCGTGATTTCATGCGCCAGTCCGGCCGCGACGGCGATGAGGTCCGGCATTTCTGCTATTGCGACTTCGACAATTTCAAGCCTTTCAACGACGCTTACGGCTTCCATCTCGGTGACCACGCGATCTCGCTGTTTGCCGCGCTGATGCGCCGCTATTTCTTCGCCGAGCGCCATTTCCTCGGCCATGTCGGCGGCGACGATTTTTTCATCGGCGTCGTCGGCTGGACCAAGGAGGAGCTGACCGAGATCCTCGACCGGCTGATCAGCGATTTCCACGACGACGTGCTCGATCTTTATTCCGACGAGCACCGCGCCGCCGGGCGCGTCCTCGGCCACGACCGCACCGGCGCCGAGGCCCTGTTCCCGCTGATGCGCTGCTCGATCGGCGTTCTCGAGCTGCCGGAAGGCCTCGTCATCGACGATATCAACCGCGTCAGCGCCGAAATTGCCGTCATCAAGTCGGCCGCCAAGGAGAGCGAGGAGGGCCTCGCCTTCCATTTCCTGGGCGAGGCGAATTGACGCCCTTGCCGCTTCTAGCCTTCCCAAGCCGGCCGGGCTGATCTATTCCGAACCTCCGGGATCAGGAGGGCCGCGCCATGTCACTGCCTCAGGAAATGCGTTTCGTCGATCTCAAGTCCTTCGGCGGGCCTGATGTGATGGTGATCGGCAAGCGTCCGCTGCCGAAGGCCGGCGAAGGCGAGGTCCTCGTGCGCGCCGAGGCGATCGGCGTCAACCGTCCCGATATTGCCCAGCGTCAGGGCAGCTATCCTCCACCCAAGGATGCGAGCCCGATTCTCGGGCTGGAGCTGGCAGGCGAAATCGTCGCCGTCGGCCCGGGTGTCGTAGGTCACGCGGTCGGCGACAAGGTCTGCGGGCTTGCCAATGGCGGCGCCTATGCCGAATATTGCCTGCTGCCGGCAGGGCAGGTTCTGCCCTTTCCCAAGGGCTATGATGCGGTCAAGGCGGCGGCCCTTCCCGAAACCTTCTTCACTGTCTGGGCCAATCTCTTCCAGATGGCCGGGCTGACCGAAGGCGAAAGCGTGCTGATCCATGGCGGCACGAGCGGTATCGGCACGACGGCGATCCAGCTTGCCCGCGCCTTCGGCGCCGAGGTCTACGCCACGGCAGGCTCAAAGGAAAAATGCGAGGCCTGCGAAAGGCTCGGCGCCAGGCGCGCGATCAACTACCGGAGCGAGGATTTCGCCGAAGTCATCAAGGCCGAGACCGGCCACGGCGTCGACATCATTCTCGACATGATCGGCGCCGCCTATTTCGAGCGCAACATCGCTTCGCTCGCCAAGGACGGCTGCCTGTCGATCATCGCCTTCCTCGGCGGGGCCGTCGCCGAAAAGGTCAATCTCTCGCCGATCATGGTCAAGCGTCTGACGGTCACGGGCTCCACCATGCGCCCGCGCACGGCCGAGGAAAAACGAGCCATCCGCGACGATCTGCTCTCAGAGGTCTGGCCGCTGCTCGAAGCGGGCACGATCGCCCCCGTCATCCACAAGGTGTTCGCCTTCGAGGATGTCGTCGAGGCGCACCGGCTGCTGGAAGAGGGCAGCCATGTCGGCAAGGTCATGCTCACCGTTTGAGGTCAGCTTCGGGCCAGCATTCGTGGGCAAGGTGAAGCTGACCTTGGCTGTCTGTGAGTCTCTGGGGTCGTTGAACAGTTGTCTGATCGAAACCCGGCCCCGAAACTGCGCATCATGATGTGGCGTTGCTTGCGCGTTGTACGGTCCCTACGAGGAATACAATGGCTCTATTCCACGCCTGCCCCATCTGCCGCAGCAGAATCCCGCATTTCGTACCGCTTCCCCGCTATTACATCGACAAGGCGGTTGAGCACGGCTTTCCCTATCGCATCGATGAATTCGAGACGATCAATCATCAGGCCTATAGCTGCCCCAATTGTCATTCGACCGATCGCGACAGGCTCTACGCGCTGTTTCTGACGCCGGTGTTCCAGCGGCTCGACCAGGCAAAGGCGGTGCGCTTCCTGGACATTGCGCCGGGCCGGGCCTTGAGCTTCTGGCTCAAGAGCCACCCGCATGTCTTCTACCGCAGCTGCGACATGCATATGCCGGAGGCAGACGACAAGGCTGATATCCATAACCTGCCATATGCCGATGAGAGCTTCGACTTCGTGCTTTGCTCTCATGTGCTTGAACATGTCGACGATCCAGTACGAGCCACCGCAGAAATCAGGCGTGTTCTCAAGCAGGACAGCGTGGCTATCCTGATGGCGCCGATCTGCCTGTCGATCGAAGACACCTATGAAAATCCCGAGGTGACGACACCGGAAGGCCGCTGGGCGCATTTCGGCCAGGACGACCATGTGCGCATCTTCTCAAGGTCCGGCTTCATCGAAGTGATCCGGCGCGCCGGTTTGGCGGTCCAGCAGATTCCGGTCACCGACTTCCTGACGCCAGACGTCTGCGATACCTATGGCATCGGCCGCGGCTCCGTTCTCTATCTCGGCGTCAAGCAGGAGGCCATCCAGCAGGAGCCGGAACCAGAGCGCAACGTCGCCTGAGAACCCGGAAATCATTCAGTGGTGAAAAGGCGTCCCCAAGCCGAGGCGCCTTTTCAATTTCACCTGTCTCGGCGATCAGCTTGGGGCAGGAGCGCTCGACACCGTCATCTCCGCCCGCGAGGCCGAGACGCTGAAGCGCTATCGCCACGAGCTCGAAAACGCCGGCGACCTGGCTGCGCGTGTCGAGGGCCTGGCTGCGATCCGCACCCGCGAGGGTTATATGGCCGACAGCTGGCAGGAGGCGGACGGCTCCTTCATGCTGGTTGAAAATCACTGTCCGATCTGCGCGGCGGCCACCGCCTGCGCCGGCTTCTGCCGCTCCGAACTCGAAACGTTCCGCGCTGTCCTCAGCGCCGACGTCGAGCGCAGCGAACATATCCTCACCGGCGCCCGCCGCTGCGCCTACCGCATCACGACGCGGTAAGCCTTGGCGATTGAAGCGGGCGTGTGCCCTGCGCCGCACTCAGGCCGGCTGCCGCGCCTGCCGCCTGCTGCTTTCCAGATGGAGCAACGCTCCGATCGCCGCGAGACCCGCGCCGGCGCCGACGAAGGCGGTGCCGGAATAATCGGTGAGCGATGTGCCGAATGCGAAGAGCCCGGCGGCGATGCCGGTGCCGATGAAGGTATTGAGCGAGAGCAGCGAGGTTCCGAGCCCCGGCCGGTCGGCGATCAGGTCCTGCAGATAGGTGATCGGCACGCTGAGGATTGCCGCCGCGCCGCAGGCATTGACGAGCAGCAGCGCATAGATGTGCCAGGGCGCGGAAGCAAATCCGAGCAGCAGCAGGTAGGCGCAGTAGATCAGCGCGCCGAAGGCCAGCACATGCGCGGTGCGGAAGCGCCGCTGCGCTAGGCCCCACATCATCATGAACGGCATTTCGAGAAGCGCCGTCAGCCCGGCGATGAAACCGACATCGGCGACGTTTCCGCCCGCCGCACGTGTGATGATCAGCGGCAGAAGCATGCCGTTCAGCCGCTGCAACGCGAAGAGCAGCGACATGATGACGACGCGGATCAGCACGTTCGGCATGAAGATCCGTTTCAGCGAAGCGAGGAAACCCACCGGATCGGCAGCAGGGCCGGCGCTGCCGTTGCCGGGGGCGAAGAAGAAATACAGGCAGAAGCAGGTGCAACTGGCGAGTGCCGCGATGCCATAGGCCGGCGTCATCGATGGCGAATTGACGAGATAAAGGCCGATCAGCCCCGGCGCCAGCGCCCAAGAGCCGGAAAACAGCGCCCGCACCGTCGCCGTCACCGCCGCGCCCTCGCCACGCTCCATCTGGTTGGTCCTGGCGCGCAGGCTGGCGAAGAGCAGCGAATAGGTGGAGCCGCTCATCGGCACCAGCAGCAGCGTCGAAAAGATAAAGATTGCCGGGCTGTGAATGATCGCGATCGACCCGAAGCCGAGCATGCCGGCGACCGAAAGCCCCAGCACCAGCGGCCGGCGCTCCTTCAGCCTGTCCGACCAGATGCCGAGCGTCAGACTCGTCGCAACGTTGACGACCGCCGAGAAGAACACCAGCGCCGAATAGGCGCCGTTGCTTAAGTCCAGCTCGTTGATGCCGATGATCGACTGGTAAGGTACGGTGGAGGCATAGGTAAAGGCAAGCGCGACGAGCGTCACGGCGGGAATGCGGATCCTGTTGTCGCGCAGGATGAGGGAGAAGCTGGATGACATGGGGGCGGTTCCTGATGCACCACTCTTAGCCGGATCGCACACGCCAGAGAAACGATAGTTTTCGATCGCATGCGTCAGTTTCTGTGATGGTTATCGGCATGACCTGATGGCCGTCTGACGGAGCTGCCGGGTCGAGCTCCGGCTGGATTCCAGGCTCAAGGCCTGGAATGACGGAGGATAGGGGGTCGACCGATAGAAAGCGCGACTGCCCTGCGGAGCATTGGTGCTACACTTGTTACTCCGCCGTACGTCGCGTAGTCGCCCGGTGTAAATGCGCCATGCCCCGGCCCGTTGACTCTACCCATCTTCTGCTCTTAGTGCTCGCGGGGGTTGATAGTGGCGGTGTGCTGCGGAAAATTGTCGTCGAAAGGCAATAAGCGCGGAAGCCTCCCCACTCTCTCTTAAAGTCTCTGCCAAACATCGTCGGCGCCGCCGGCAGCAGGAGCCCGCGCAGCCACAAAACAGGCCACCCCGTTGGCTTTCGCGCCCCGACGCGTTATGCCTGCCGCATCCCGCCAGCATTCGGATGAGAGCCCATGACCAATCCCGTCACCGTCGAAGTCACCCGCGGCCTGCTCGTCGAAAGCCGTCATCGTGGCGCGGTGGCGGTCGTCGATGGCGACGGCAAGCTTGTCTTTTCGCTCGGCAACATCGACGCCGCCGTCTTCCCACGCTCGGCCTGCAAGGCGATGCAGGCGCTGCCGCTTGTCGAGAGCGGTGCGGCCGATGCCTATGGCTTCAGTGATAAGGAGCTGGCGCTCGCCTGCGCCTCGCATAATGGCGAGGACGAACATGTGGCGCTTGCCGCCTCGATGCTGTCGCGCGCCGGCCGCAATGCCGAAGCGCTGGAATGCGGCGCCCACTGGTCGATGAACCAGAAAGTCCTGATCCATCAGGCCCGCACGCTCGCCGCACCGACGGCGCTGCACAACAATTGCTCGGGGAAGCACGCCGGTTTCATCTGCGCCTGCTGCCACCGCGATATCGACCCGAAGGGTTATGTCGGCTACGAGCACCCGCTGCAGGTCGAGATCCGAGCAGTGATGGAAAGCCTGACTGGAGCCGCGCTCGGCGCCGAGAGCTGCGGCACCGACGGCTGCTCCATCCCGACCTATGCCGTGCCTTTGCGCAGCTTGGCCCACGGCTTTGCGAAGATGGCGACCGGCACCAGTCTGGAGCCCCTGCGCGCCAAAGCATCCCGGCGCCTGATCGAGGCCTGCATGGCCGAGCCCTTCTATGTCGCCGGCTCCGGCCGCGCCTGCACCAAACTGATGCAGATCGCTCCCGGTCGCATCTTCGTCAAGACGGGCGCCGAGGGTGTCTTCTGCGCCGCCATCCCGGAAAAGGGCATCGCCATCGCGCTCAAATGCGAGGATGGCGCCACCCGCGCCGCCGAGGCCATGGTGGCGGCCACACTCGCCCGCTTCTTCGAGACGGAAGAGACGGTGCATGCCGCTCTGATGGGCTTTGCCGCAACCGGGATGCGCAATTGGAACGGCATCCATGTCGGCGATATCAGCGCGACCACCGTCTTCTCCGCATGATGCGGAAAACTGCGCACGGTTTTCGTACGCCATCGAGCCCCTGACTTTTCTGCGCAGGATTACGCTTCAGCGATCGTGCCGTTGAGGTCGCGATAGGGCTTCAGCCGCTCGGCCGGAATCTCGGCCTGCACGATCAGTCCCGCCACCTCGGCAATGCCGAGCACCGGGCAGGGCGAGACGAGATCGAACTTCTCCTCCGTCAGCAGCACATGCGTTTCGGCCGAGCAGCGGGCGATATGCCGCTTGATCGCCGCTTCCTCGAAATCGCCGGTGGAAAGCCCGTGCACGGGGTGGGCGGCGGTGACGCCGAGGAAGAAGAGATCGGGGCGCAGCTGCGAAATCGCCGCCATCGCCGCAGCGCCGGTCGCCACCATTGAATGTTTGTAGAGCCGTCCGCCCGCCAGGATCACCTCGGCCGTCGGATGGTGCTCGAGCTCGGCGGCAATCGTCGGACTGTGGGTCGCGACCGTCAGCGCCATGTCGCGCGGCAAATGCCGGGCGATTTCGGCGGTCGTCGTGCCGCCGTCGAGGAAGATCATCTGCCCCGGCCTGACCATCGCCGCCGCCGCGGCTCCGAGCCGCGCCTTGATTTCGGACGAGACGCTGCGCCGCGCCGTGAAATCCGGCAGCTCCGGTGCCAGCGGCATCGCACCGCCATGCACGCGTTTCAAGAGTCCCTCCGCCGCCATTTCCCTGAGGTCCCGCCGGATCGTGTCTTCCGAAAGCGAAAAATCCTCGGCGACACGCCTGGCGATCACCTGGCCGTCGCGGCGCAATATGTCGAGAATCAGGGTCTTGCGCTGCGTCGTCAGCATTGTGTCTCCGCACGAAAATTCACGAGATGGCATGATATTGCACGAAATGACTCGACATTCAAGAAATATCGTGCATTTTCAGGAAATCCCGTGCATGAGGCCGGGAGTGCTCGCACAGAAGCGGAGCGATGGAGTGGATCATGTTGATTTTGATTGCCGGGCCTTATCGGTCCGGGACGGGCGACGACCCGGAAAAGATGGCCGCCAACCTGAAGCGGCTGGAGGAACCCTCTTATGCCTTGTTCGAGGCCGGCCATGTGCCGATGATCGGCGAATGGGTGGCCCTGCCGATCTGGCACGCCGCCGGCGGCAGATCGGTCGGCGATGCGCTCTACGAGCAGATCTTCCACCCGGTCGCCGGCCGGCTGCTGCAGCTCTGCGAGGGCGTGCTGCGCTTGCCGGGTGAATCGAAGGGCGCGGACAACGACGTTCGCATCGCCAGGGAACGCGGCATCCCGGTCTGGCATCGGCTGGAGGATGTGCCGGGCTGCGGGTGAGTAAGGGTGCCCCGTGGGGCGCCCCTCACCTTAGCCCTCTCCCCGTTCTGACGGGGAGGGGACGTGCCAAACGCAACCTTGAGATAGAGGAAGCGGGTGCGGCATACCCCTTCTCCCCGTCAGAACGGGGAGCAACCATGTTCAATTTTTCCGGTGTTGTGGCGTCCATTCGGTCTTGCGAAAGAGGATTGTGTTGGCGAGA
>NZ_NWSZ01000038.1:0-51418 GCF_002531885.1 Rhizobium sp. L9
CCGCGCGGCGGCGGCATTGCCGAGCGGGAGGGACTGATGGACCGGCTGACGGTGATCGAGGGCACGCTCGGCAAGGCATTCGGGGTGATGGGCGGCTATATCGCCGCGTCGACGGCCCTTTGCGATTTCATCCGCTCATTCGCCTCCGGCTTCATCTTCACCACGGCGCTGCCGCCGGCGCTCGCCGCCGGTGCGGTGGCCTCGATCCAGCATCTGAAGGTCAGCCAATTCGAGCGCGCCCGCCACCAGGACCGCGTGCGCAAACTCCGCTCGCTGCTCGACCAGAACGGCATTCCGCATATGCACAATCCCAGTCATATCGTGCCGGTGCTCGTCGGCGATGCGGCCAAGTGCAAGTGGATCTCCGACCTGCTGCTCGACAATTGCGGCGTCTATGTCCAGCCGATCAACTATCCCACCGTGCCGAAGAAGACCGAGCGACTGCGCATCACCCCGACGCCGCTGCATTCCGACGCCGATATCGCCCATCTCGTCGAGGCCCTGCATTCGCTCTGGTCGCGTTGCGCGCTGGCAAGGCACGTCGCCTGATCTAGCGATCGCTTGGGTTCTAGCTCCGCGAATCAGAACCTCCATCGGGTTCTGACGGCGGTTGTTTGTTCCACATTCATTAGCCGGGCAAGATTGTCCAGCGGTGGGCTGGCGCACTACCCGTGAATGACGCATTGCAATCCCGTCTCATGGATTCGCATTGGCCGATTCCCCGCCTTCCTTCCTGCTGCCTGCCTCGATGTTCCGTCTCTGGATCTACATGAGAAAACCTTTTCTCACTTGACAGAAAGATTGGTAAAAGCTTTTCTCAAGCCACTTGAGAAGGAGGAAGGCCTGAACATATCGGGAGGAAAAAGAGGCAGGATCACCATCCATGAGGTCGCGTCGGCCGCCGGCGTGAGCATCTCGACGGCGTCGAAGGCGCTCAACGACACCGGCCGGATGGGGGCAGAAACCCGCGAGCGGGTTAAGCGGATTGCCGGCGAAATCGGATATCGGCCGAATGCGCTGGCAAGAGGTCTTCTCAGCAAGCGCAGCTTCACCGTCGGGCTGCTGACGAACGACACCTACGGCCGTTTCACGCTGCCTGTGATGGCGGGTATTTCGGACGCTCTCGTCGATCATGGCGTTTCGGTTTTCTTGTGCGCCATCGAAGATGATCCGGCACTCGCCCAGATCCATGTCGATGCGATGCTGGACAAGCAGGTCGACGGTATCATCGCAACCGGCAAGCGGCTGGACAAGCGTCTGCCTGTCGATTTGTCGAATTTGCATGTGCCTGTCGTCTATGCCTTCACCGAGGGGACGCCGAACAGCGTTACTTTCCGTTCGGACGACGAGCAGGGTGCGAGATTGGCGGTGGAATGGCTCGTGACGATCGGGCGGCGGCGGATTGCCCATATTACCGGGCCGGAAGACTTCTTTTCGGTGCGGGAGCGGGCCGGGGCCTATCATCAGGTGGCGGGCCACCGCGAGCCGGTGCTCTACGGCGTCTGGTCGGAAAGCTGGGGTCATGAAGCGGTGGAACAGCTTTGGAAGAGGCCGGGGGAAAAGCCGGACGCGCTTTTCTGCGGCAACGATCAGATCGCCCGTGGCGCGGTAGATGCGCTGCGCGAGCGCGGCGTCAAGGTGCCGCAGGACGTCTCGGTGATCGGCTTCGACAATTGGGAGATTGTCGCGGCCCAGACGCGGCCGCCGCTGACGACGGTTGATATGGAGCTGAAGGAGCTGGGGCGGCAGGCCGGATTGACCGTGCTGGCGCTTGCGGAAGGACGGCCTGTCGAGCCGGGAGTGAGAAAATTGCCCTGCCGGCTCGTCGTCCGGCGGTCATGCGGGGGTAGGCCCCCCGAGGAATGAGATCAGGGAAATGAGCAAAGGCGCGAGGAGATGCGCCATATTGGGAGGAGTGTCATGATCAAGCGTCTATTGGCGGCGACCGGCATCGCTACCTTGTGCATGGTGTCGGCTGCATCGGCGGCCGAAAACGTCGAAATGTGGGTCCGCTCGGGGATCGGCGACGCCTTCAAGAAGGTCGTCGAAGCCTATAATTCCAGCCACGAGAACAAGGTCGTAATGACCGAAGTGCCGTTCTCCGAGCTGGTGCAGAAATATGCGACGGCAATCGCCGGCGGACAGGCGCCCGACGCGCTGTCGATGGACCTCATCTACAATCCTGCCTTTGCCGCGGCCGGCCAGCTGGAGGATCTGACGGACTGGGCGAAGTCGCTGCCCTATTTCAACTCGCTTTCGCCGTCGCATGTCCGGCTCGGCACCTATCAGGACAAGATCTACGGCCTGCCGCTCTCCGTCGAGACATCGGTCTTCGCCTGGAACAAGGATCTCTACAAGAAGGCCGGTCTCGACCCGGAGAAGGCGCCGGCGAACTGGGATGAAATCACCGCCAATGCGGAGAAGATTCGGGCACTCTGTGACGACACCTACGGATTCTATTTCTCCGGCGGCGGCTGCGGTGGCTGCATGATCTTCACCTTCACGCCGCTCGTCTGGGGTGCGGGCGCCGACATCCTGTCGGCCGACAGCAAGACGGCGACGCTCGATACGCCTCAGATGCGCAAGGCCGTCGACATCTACCGCAACATGGTCAAAAAGGACCTCGTGCCGGCGGGTGCGGCCAGCGACAACGGTACGAACTTCCTGACCTTCACCAACGGCAAGATCGGCCAGCAGAGCCTCGGCGCCTTTGCCATCGGCACGCTGGTGACCCAGCATCCCGAAATCAATTTCGGTGTGACCCTCATCCCCGGGGTCGACGGCAAGCCTTCCTCCTTTGCCGGCGGCGACAACTTCGTCATCACCAAGGGCACCAAGAAGATCGACGCCGTGAAGGAGTTCCTCGAATATATCTATTCCGAGGACGGCCAGAAGGTGATGGCGAAATATGGCAGCCTGCCGACCCGTGGCGACATCGCCGGTAAGGTGCTGGAAGGTCTCGATCCGCGCATGCAGGTCGGCCTCAAGGCGATCAGCGTCGCCAAGACGCCCTATACGCTGCAGTTCAACGACCTGATCAACAGCGCCAACGGCCCATGGGCAAGCTTCACCAACGCGGCGATCTTCGGCGACGATGTCGACGGCGCGTTCTCGAGCGCCCAGTCCGAAATGCAGTCGATCATCGATAGCGGCCAATAACTCTCCCAAGGCCGCGGCCGGGGAGCGGTGGCAGCTTCCCGGCCATTTTCAATTGACAGATGCGGAGCGTTTCGATGACCGGTTCCGGTTCGAATATCCTATTGCCCCGGCGAAAGCGGCGGCGCAGATCGAATTGGCGCGGCCCGCTCTACATCGCGCCGGCCATGGCGCTGGTCATCGTCTTCTTCGTCATGCCGGTTCTCTTCACGGGGTGGATGAGCCTTCACAACTGGCCGCTGATGGGAGCGTCGCGCTGGATCGGCTTCAACAATTATTTCCGTATGTTCAAGGACACCCGTTTCATGGCGGCACTGAATTTCACCGCCTATTACACCGTGATCGTCACTGTCGCGATCTTCGCTGTCGCCTTTCCGCTGGCGATCTTCGTCGAAAAGGAACGGCAGTTCGTCAGCGCCTACCGCACGATCATCTTCCTGCCGGTCGTGGTCGGCCTTGCCACGGCCTCGCTGCTCTGGGTCTGGCTTGCCAATGTCGATAGCGGCTTCATCGGCCCAGCCTTGAAAGCACTCGGTCTTCTGGAAAAGAGCCCCAACCTGCTTGCGACCTTCGACACCGCCTTTCTGACGGTCGTGGTGATGGTCGTCTGGAAGATCGCCGGCTTCACCATGATCATTCTGCTGACCGGGCTGCAGGCCATTCCATCCGAGCTGACGGAGGCGGCCCGCATCGACGGCGCCGGCCGCTGGCAGCGCTTCCGGCACCTGACGCTGCCGCTGATGCGCAAGACGATCGCGCTAGCCCTGATCGTCTCGGTTACCGGCTCGATCCTCGCCTTCGACCAGTTCTATATCATGACGGCCGGTGGACCGCAGAACAAGATGATCTCGGTGGTCTATTACATCTTCAACCAGTCCTTCGTCTCCTTCAATCTCGGCTATGGCGCGGCCCTCTCGATTGCGCTCCTCGCCATTCTGGTCGCCATCAGCATCGTGCAGCTCTGGCTGCTGCGCGTCGGGGAGGAGCGTCCATGACAACCTCAAGGCAACGCCGCGCCCGCAAGGCCATCCGCACGAAGTCGGCCTATCATCTGACAGGCATCGCCATCTCCATCTTCTTCCTGGCGCCGTTCGCGGTCACGCTGCTCGCTTCCTTCCGGCAGGGTGCCGAAGCCAGCCTGCCGCCCTTGCCGCCGTGGCCGACATCCGGCATCAGCTTTGATGCCTATGCGCTGCTCGATACGTTCGGCGCCGGCATCTGGCGGCACATGATCAATTCGCTGTTCGTTTCGGTCGCCACTGTGGTGCTGACCGTCATCGTCAGCCTGCTCGCCGGCTATGGCTTCTCGCGTTATCGCTTCCCGATGAAGAATGCACTGTTCGTGCTGATCATTGCTACGCTGATGATCCCGTTCCAGTCGATCCTGACGCCGCTCTTCATCATCCTGGCAAAACTCGGCCTCAACAATTCGCTGCTCGGGCTGACGCTCGTCTATGTGACGCTGCAACTGCCCTTCTCCGTTTTCATGATGCGCAATGCCTTTGACGCCGTGCCCAAGGAGATCGAAGAGGCAGCGCGCATCGACGGTGCGCGCGATCTGAGGCTGCTGGCGCGCGTCCTGCTGCCGCTGGTGCTGCCCGGTGTCGCGACGGTGGCGATCTTCGCCTTCCTCAATGCCTGGAACGAGTTTCTCGCTGCGCTCGTGCTGCTTTCCAGCAATGAGAAATACACCCTGCCGGTACTGATGACGGCAGTTCGCGCCGGACGGCTCGGCGCCATCAACTGGGGAGCGGTGCAGGCTGGTGTCGTCGTCATGACGATCCCCTGCCTGATCGTCTTCCTGCTCCTGCAACGCTACTACATGCGCGGGCTGATGGCCGGCGCGGTGAAATGATCGCAAGAACAGGATGATTTTAGGCCGTCGGCCTAAAATCTGAATCCTGTTCTAAATTAAATAGTTAGAGCATGATGTCGTCCGAAAACCGCTCACACTTTTCGGCATCATGCTCAAGGTAGAGCCCATGACCAAGTCAAGCAATGACCGCCAGTTTCGTCCCGTCGCCGTTCCCGATGTCGAGCTCGGCGGCTTCTGGGGCAAGTGGCAGGAAGCCGTCTGCAATTCCACCGCCGAGACTCTGCTCGACCGCTGCGTCGAGGCCGGGATGTTGAAAGCGATCGACGTCAACCAGCCGAGCCCGGGCGTTGTCATTCCCATTCAGCCCTGGGGCGGGACGACGCAGATGTTCTGGGATTCCGATCTCGGCAAGTCGATCGAGACGATCGCCTACTCGCTTTATCGCCGGCCGAACCCGAAGCTCGAGGCGCGCGCCGATGAGATCATCGACATGTATGAGCGGATGCAGGACAAGGACGGCTATCTGAACGCCTGGTTCCAGCGCGTCGAGCCATCCCGCCGCTGGACCAATCTGCGCGATCATCACGAACTCTATTGCGCGGGTCATCTGATGGAAGCCGCGGTCGCCTATTATCAGGCGACCGGCAAGCGCAAGCTGCTCGACATCATGTGCCGCTACGCCGATTACATGATCAAGGTTTTCGGCCATGGCGAGGGACAGATTCCCGGCTATTGCGGCCACGAGGAAATCGAGCTGGCATTGGTCAAGCTCGCCCGGGTGACCGGCGAGAAGAAATATCTCGACCTGTCGAAATACTTCATCGACGAACGCGGCACCGAGCCGCACTTCTTTACGGCCGAGGCCGCTCGCGACGGCCGGAGCGCTGCCGATTTCCATCAGAAGACCTATGAATATGGCCAGGCGCACCTCCCGGTGCGCGAACAGACGAAGGTCGTCGGCCATGCTGTGCGGGCCATGTACCTCTATTCCGGCATGGCCGATATTGCCACCGAATACAAGGACGACAGTCTGACGGCGGCGCTCGAAACACTCTGGGACGATCTGACGACCAAGCAGATGTACATCACCGGCGGCATCGGCCCGGCCGCCTCTAACGAAGGCTTTACCGATTATTACGATCTGCCCAACGACACGGCCTATGCGGAAACCTGCGCCTCCGTCGGCCTGGTCTTCTGGGCGAGCCGCATGCTCGGGCGCGGACCGAACCGGCGCTATGCCGATATCATGGAGCAGGCGCTTTATAACGGCGCGCTGCCGGGTCTTTCCACAGACGGCAAGACCTTCTTCTATGACAATCCGCTCGAAAGTGCGGGCAAGCACCACCGCTGGAAGTGGCACCATTGCCCCTGCTGCCCGCCGAACATCGCCCGTCTGGTGACGTCGATCGGCTCATACATGTATGCGGTTGCCGATGATGAGATCGCCGTCCATCTCTATGGCGAAAGCACCGCCCGGCTGAAGCTTGCCAATGGTGCCGAGTTGGCGTTGGAGCAGCGCACCAATTATCCGTGGGACGGCGCGGTCGCCTTCACTGTCAAGCTGGCAAAGCCGGCTCGGTTCGCGCTGTCGCTGCGCATCCCGGATTGGGCAGAGGGCGCAACCCTCAGCGTCAACGGGGCGATGCTCGACCTCGGTGCCCATGTCCGCGACGGATATGCGAGGATCGACCGCGAATGGGCGGACGGTGATAAGGTGGCCGTCTACCTGCCGCTGGCGCTTCGTCCGCAATATGCCAATCCGAAAGTGCGCCAGGATGCCGGCCGCGTCGCCTTGATGCGCGGTCCGCTCGTCTATTGCGTCGAGACAACGGACAATGGCGAGGACCTCAACACCATCGTTCTGCCCCGCGACCTGTCGGCCGCCGAAACCGTCGTGCTGAAGGACCTCAATGATGCCGTCGCTCTCGATCTTAAGGTCGAGCGTGAGGAAACATCGAATTGGGGCACATCGCTCTACCGCAAGGCGCCGGCCGAAAGGCGGGTCGCCACAGCACGCTTCGTGCCCTATCATCTCTGGGACAACCGCGCGCCCGGAGAGATGCTCGTCTGGGTCCAGGCGGACAAGTAGGTCGTTTGGGGATGACGAACGGTATGGGTAACAAGAGCGTCGTCCTTCAGGACGTGCGAAAAAGCTATGGCAATCTGCAGGTGGTCCATGGCATCGACCTGACGATCGAGGAGGGCGAATTCGTCGTCTTCGTCGGGCCGTCCGGGTGCGGAAAATCGACGTTGCTTCGCATGATCGCCGGCCTGGAGGACGTGACCGAGGGCGAGATCGAGATCAAGGGACGTGTTGTCACCGATCTCGATCCGTCCGAGCGCGGCATCGCCATGGTCTTCCAATCCTACGCGCTCTATCCGCATATGAGCGTGCGCGACAACCTGGCCTTCGGCCTGAAGATGGCACGTACGAATGGTGCGGAGATCGAGGCGCGCGTCAAGGCAGCCTCGGCGATCCTGAAGATCGACCATCTGCTCGACCGGCGCCCCGGCCAGCTTTCCGGCGGCCAACGCCAGCGCGTGGCGATCGGCCGGGCGATCGTGCGCGAGCCCGATGTTTTCCTGTTCGACGAACCGCTGTCCAATCTCGATGCGGAGCTGCGCGTGTCCATGCGCATCGAGATCGCCCGCCTTCATCGCGAACTCGGCAATACGATGATCTATGTCACGCATGATCAGACCGAGGCGATGACGCTCGCCGACAAGATCGTCGTGCTGCGCGACGGCCGCGTCGAGCAGGCCGGAACGCCGCGGGAAATCTACGAGAATCCGTCGAATACGTTCGTGGCGGGTTTCATCGGCTCGCCGAGGATGAATCTCCTGAATGCCCGATGGGGCGAAGGCGGCCTGGTCGATATCGCCGGCGGGGGCGTCGAAAGCGGCCTGCTGGCGAAAGACAGGCTGGCCGGTGCGGCCGTGACGCTCGGTCTGCGGCCGGAGCATCTGAAAGTGGCGCCCGAGCTCAATGGCAGCCTGAGGGCAAGAGTCGATTTTTCGGAGTATCTCGGCGGAACGCAGTATCTCTATTGCCAGCTCGGCGATGGTCAGTCGCTCACCGTCGAGCACCGGTCGCCGACCAGCATTGCGGCCGGCGAAGAGGTCAGCCTGCAGTTCGAGCCCTCGAATTGCCGATTGTTCGACGAGCACGGCAATCGGCTGCGCTAGCCGACCGAGCTCTCAACCGACGAGATCGAGTTTCAGCAGCGCCGCCGCGCGCTGCCGGGCTTGCCGGTCGGCGTTGAAGACATCGTCCATGCCGGCAGCCGGCGGCAGGTGGGCCAGGTCATCCATGACCCTCTCGGTGACCTCGGCCATGGCGAGGAAGGAGAGGCGCCCCTCGATGAAGGCCTCGAGCGCCACTTCCTTGGCGCCGTTGAGCACCGCGCCCTGAACGCCGCCGCGCGTCATCGCAAGGCGCGCCAGCCGCAAGGCGGGAAACCGCACCTCATCCGGCGCTTCGAAATCCAGCCTCGCGAGCTTGGCGAAATCCAGCCGCTCGACCGGCAGGTTCGGCCGGCGCGGAAAGGACAGCGCGTAACCGATGGCGGTGCGCATATCAGGCGCGCCGAGCTGCGCCAGCACCGAACCGTCGGTATAACCCACCATGGAATGGATGATCGACTGCGGATGGAAGATCACCTCGATCTGCTCGGGCCTCAGTCCGAAAAGATGGCGGGCTTCGATCATTTCCAGCGCCTTGTTGAACATCGAGGCGCTGTCGATCGAGATCTTCAAGCCCATCGACCAGTTCGGATGGGCGCGTGCGGTTTCCACCGTCACATCGGCCATCTCCTTCAACGAGGCGGTACGGAAGGGACCGCCCGAGGCGGTCAGGATGACACGCTCGACGGCATGGCGCTGGGTTTCTTCCAGCACCTGGAAAATCGCATTGTGCTCGCTGTCGACGGGAAGCAGCTTGCCGCCGCCGGCGCGGATCGCCCCGATGAAGAGATCGCCGGCCGAGACCAGACATTCCTTGTTGGCAAGAGCGATATCAGCGCCACGGCGCGCAGCGGCAAGCGTCGGCGCCAGACCCGCCGTGCCAACGATTGCCGCCATCACCCAGTCGGCTTCGCGGTCGGCCGCTTCCATCAGGCCGGATTTCCCCGACGCGACCGCGATGCCGCTGCCGAAAAGTTCGCCCTTCAGCGCTTCATAATGCCGGTCGTTTGCCGTCACCGCCAGCCGCGCGCCGAAGGATCTGGCCTGCCGGGCGAGCAGCTGGACATTGCCGTTGCCTGTCAGAACGGAAATTTCGAAGTTCTCCCGCCCGCCCAGATGTTCGACGACATTGAGGGTATTGCGGCCGATCGACCCGGTCGAGCCGAAGATGCTGAGGCGCCGCGGCGCGGTTTTGCCGGTCATCATTTGGAATTTCGCGAAAAATGTCTCTCGTAGGCTCAGGCTCTACTAGGGTTTGGAGGGTGCGGCAAGTGTGCGGTGCAGCAGATTTCAGCTCCTCGGGGGTTTACAGAGCGGCGGCGGGGTGTGATCCTTATGACATTCCTGAAGGGATGTGATTCCCCTGCCGCCGCTCGTCGGCGCGTGGGCAATCGGGGCGCTGCGGCGGCCATTGAAAAAGGGCACTTGGCTGCCCTCGGCTTTTTCGGCCAAACACTAAATCGACGATGACATCGGGATGAACGGCTTGGCCGTGCTGCCTGTCCGTGTTCGCTGCCGGCACTTTGGTGCGGTATCGTGCCATTCGATGAGCCAGCACGTGTCAGGTCAAAACGATCGGAACACATGACGATACTCAGAATAGCCATCATTCTTTCCGCCATCGTGCTTTCGCTGATCGCGACCGTAAAGGCGGACGACCTGTTGATCTGGTCGCCTGCCAAAGTCTCGGATCGGTCATACAAGGCAACGATGGGTTTTCGTCTGCCGGCGGAATGGGAGACGAGCGCCGGCGCCGATCTCGCATTGGCAGCAACAAAAGGCGGCGCGCCGCTACCCGATTCCGAACAGGCCATGCTCTGGGGCAGGATCAGCAAGACGAGCGTTACGCCGGCAGGCCAATCGCAGCAGGGCGCCAGGGTCAGCGTCGATACGCTGCGCGGCAGCGGCGCTCTGACGCTCAGCCGCTCGCGCAGCTGGATCCTGTCGGATTCGCTCGACATGCAATCGAGCCGCTCCCTGAGCGTCCGTTACGATCCAGTCGATGCCAGGGAGACTTCGGTGACGGCGTCACAGGCGCTGAAGTTGATCCATCCCTGGACGGGAACCTCGCTTTCGGCAGGCGCCGGGGTCAGCAATGCCAGCGGCGACTTCTCGAGCACAGTGGCGGTCGACCAGGCGATCCTGCCGAACCTCAACCTCGATGCCTCGGTCAGCAAGCCGTTCTCGCCTGATGAGGCGAGCAGCGTCACTCTCCGCTATCGCGTCAGCTGGTAACGCAGGAAACCAAACCAGGCATATGGCGTTTCTTCTTGAGATTTTTCGGAGGAACGGAATATGGTTTTCAAAGAGCCGACATTTCACGGGCTTGCGCCCGAAGTGGAAGCGGAGATCGCCAATCGCGCATCTCTCGAGGCCGCCGTCGCCAATGCATTGGCAATTGCCGGCGGCATCGATGCGTCGGATGTGGAAGTGACGATGGAGGAAGATCAGGTCGTGTTGACAGGCACCGTCGGTACGGTCGGGGAAATCGAACGGGCAACCGCCGTCGCCCGGGCGGTCGAGGGCGTGACCGCGGTGCAGAACCGAATCCTGCTCAGCGGGTCTGCCGTCGGCAACCCGCATTGATATTAGCGAAACGCGTCCCGCTTGCGAGCGCCGGCCTCTACGCCGGCGCTCGGCTGATCAACCGGCGAAGCGCTCGACGAGGAAGGACGCGCCTTCCAGGCGATCGGTCTTCGCTGTGGCTACCGACCCCTGCGGCTGATAGGCGATGGCGAGCAGCAGAGCGCTGACGGCGACATAGGCGATTGCCAAAAGAGTCATCTTGATACGCATGACGAGTTCTCCCGTTTTCGCGATAAACGCAGCCGATGTTGCGAAGTTCCTGATCAGCGGAAAGGTGAAGAGCCCGGCTGGGGAGGAGCGGCCGGGCTTTTCGTGCGTGGACCGCCTTATCGGCAGATCCGAGTCTCCTTGATGATCGTATGGCCGTGACGGCGGATTCTTTCCGTCTTGGTGAAGCACTCATCGGAGACGCGGCGCATCATGTGATGGCGGTAGTAGGGCCGGTGGCGATAATAAGGGCGCTCCGAATCGCGATAATAAGGACGCTCCAAATCGCCATAATAAGGACGCGGGTTATCGGTGGTGATAGTCACGCTTGCCGCCTGGGACGGCATGGCGGAAAGGATGGACGCTGCAGCGAGCGTGCAAGCAAGAATGAACTGTTTCATGACGAGCCTCTCTTTCTGAGTTGGTCATAGTCTCAACTCGCCGGAAGCGCCGCCGGTTCAATCACATAGCGTTACCGATTGTGTCGAAGGCAGAAACCTTTGCGGCCGCGGATCGTTAGCGCAGGAAACAGCCGGAGACCACGGTCGTGGGACAGATTGCAAGGATCATCGCCCTTGTCGCCGGACTTGCCGGCGGCACGGTCTTTTCGCAAGCGCCTGAATTTGCGCAGCAATATCGCCAGCGGATCGGCGGCGCGATCGATGAGCTGCGTGTCATCGTCGAGGACTTCAACCGCCAAGCCGCCCAGCATCAACTCGACCGCGAGCAGGCGCTGAACGCCTATGCCCAATCTTCCGACGATTTCCTGCGCGACCGCGGCGTCTCGATGCAGAGCACGATCACGCGTTACGAAACACTGCAGTCGCAGCAACTGAAACTCGCCGCCGCCGCCCCCGTCGCCAAGCCCTTCGTGCTGCTGAGTAATGCGGATGATGTGGTTTTCGCCAATACCTGGCGCGACTTCGTGCTTGGGGTGCCTATGAGCTTTGCCGGCCTCGTCTGGGGCGCAATCGGTTTTGTCGGCGGATCGGTTGTGGCGGCGTTGCTGGGACTAGGGGCACGGCGGATCATAAGAAGACGAGGAGCCTATCGTCAGGTGCCGCGAGCTTGATGCGAGGCAAAGCCTTCAGCGGCGATCTACAAGACGAGATCAGTCATTCCACCCATTCCCGCAGTGGACGTATGGCTCAGCGTTTGAGAATGGTGATCCCGGCGCGATTCGAACGCGCGACCCCCAGATTAGGAATCTGATGCTCTATCCTGCTGAGCTACGGGACCACTTGGATGCCATGCATACAAAAGGCTTGGCGCGAAGCCAAGCCTTAATTCTCGTCAAAGCCCGAGGCGTTGTTCGGCAAGGCGCACCCAGTAGGAGATGCCGTGGGCGATGGCTTCGTCGTTGAAGTCGTAGGCCGGGTTGTGGAGGCCGGCGCTGTTGCCGTTGCCGATGAAGATGAAGGCGCCGGGACGGGCGTTCAGCATATAGGAGAAGTCCTCGCCGCCCATCATCGGATCGATTTCGGAATTGACGTTTGCTTCGCCGGCAATGGCGCTCGCAGTGGCGACCGCGTGCTCGGTCTCATCGGGATGGTTGACGGTGACGGGATAGTTGCGGTTGAAGCTGATTTCGGCCTCGGCCCCATGAGCAGCGACCAGGCCCTCGATGATCTGCCGAAAGCGCGTCTCGGCAAGTGTTCGCATCTCAGGGTCGAGGGTGCGAACGGTGCCGGCGAAGGTCGCATCGTTCGGGATGACGTTATGGGCGAAACCGGCATTGAACTTGGTCACCGAAACGACGACCGAGCGGATCGGGTCGGCGGTGCGCGAGGCGATCATCTGCAGGTTGTTGACGATCTGGGCGGCGATGGCGATCGGGTCGATCGTCCGGTGCGGCTGGGCGGCGTGGCCGCCGCGGCCCTTAATGGTGACGGTGAATTCGTCGGTTGCCGCCATGATGGCGCCCTTGCGGATCGCAAACTGTCCCACAGGCAGGCCCGGCAGGTTGTGCATGCCGTAGACTTCTTCGATCCCGAAGCGCTCCATCATGCCATCCTTGACCATCAGATTGCCGCCGCCGCCGCCTTCTTCGGCGGGCTGGAAGATGACGGCGACATTACCATTGAAATTGCGGGTTTCGGCGAGATATTTCGCCGCGCCGAGCAGCATGGCGGTGTGGCCGTCATGTCCGCAGGCATGCATCTTGCCCGGCGTCTTCGAAGCCCAGGGCTTACCGGTGATCTCAGTCAGCGGCAGGGCATCCATGTCGGCGCGCAGGCCGATCGTGCGGCGACCTTCGCCCTTGCCCTTGATCAGGCCGACGACGCCGGTGCGGCCGATGCCGGTGACGATCTCGTCAACCCCGAATTGCTTGAGTTTCTCAGCGACGAAAGCGGCCGTGTTTTCCACCGCGAAAAGAAGCTCGGGCCGGGCATGGATATGGTGGCGCCATTCGGCGACTTCGTCCTGCAATTCGGCGGCTCTGTTCAAAATCGGCATATTGGCGTTCCTGTTATCAAATCCCGACAATCATTCGTCGCTTCAAATGGGCGTGAGGCCCGTGCAATTACTTCGTCAATGACCTTTGCCATGTCATAGCCATATAGGCTAGATAGATGAAGGTTGCGAGATTTTCCGGACATCTGAAGGACGAACCGTGTCGACGAGCCACTTCCGTTTGTTTGCCGCCATGCGGCCGTTTCGTTTCATGGTTGCGGCGACTGCCGCTTTTGTCGCTTCCGTTTCGCTCGTCCAGGCCAATCCGCATATTCTCGTCGACGTGCAGACAGGCCGCGTTCTCGAACACGAAGAAGCCTTCCGAAAGTGGTATCCGGCCTCGCTCACCAAGCTGATGACCGTCTATACCGTCTTCGATGCGATCCGCGCCGGCCAGATCAGCCTCGATACGCCCATCGTCATGAGCAAGCGCGCCGCCGCGCAGCCGGCCGCCAAGATGTATTTCAAGCCGGGCCAGAAGCTGACGCTCGACAGTGCCTTGAAGATCCTGATGGTGAAATCGGCCAACGATATTGCGGTCGCGGTCGCAGAAGCCGTCGGCGGTACGCAGGAAGGTTTCGTGACCCGGATGAACGGCGAGGCGCTCAAGCTCGGCATGACGGATTCGCATTTCGTCAATCCGAACGGCCTGCCGGGCAAGGGGCAATATACGACGGCGCGCGACCTGGCGGTGCTAACGGTGGCGCTGCGTCGCGAGTTTCCGCAATATGCCAGCTATTTCGCGCTCGAGGGCTTCACCACCGGCCAGCAGAACGTGCCGAACCTCAATATGCTGATCGGCCGCTTCGCCGGCGCCGACGGCATGAAGACCGGCTTCATCTGCGCCTCGGGCTTCAACCAGATCGGTTCGGCGACGCGCAACGGCCGTACGCTTGTTTCCGTCGTGCTCGGCACGGACAGTCTCGCGGCGCGTGCCGATGCGACGGCGAATCTGTTGCAGAAGGGCTTTGCGACGCAGTTTCCCGGCAATGAGACGCTGGGTTCGCTAAAGCCCTACGGGCCCGGACAAGACCAGGTGACCGACATTACAGCCGATATATGCAGCGCCAAGGGCGCCAAGATACGCAGCGAAACGCGAGACGAGGTCGGCCGCATGAAGGTGCACTCGCCCTATATTCTGGAAATGGACCACGACCCGCAATTCGTCTTCGCCGGCCTCATTCCGGGGCAGGACCCGCAGCCGTCTCAGCAGCCGGAAAAGGTGGCGACCGGCGATACGGCTGGCGGCATCGCCAACGTGCCGGTGCCGCTGCCACGCCCGACCGCGTTTTAAGACAAGATGGGCTTCTAAGGTAAGGCAGATATGAGCGCGTTTAACGACAGGATTCCGGTCACCATCCTGACCGGCTTTCTCGGCGCCGGCAAATCGACGCTGCTGAACCGCATCCTCAAAGATCCTGACATGAAGGATGCGGCTGTCATCATCAATGAATTCGGCGATGTCGGCATCGACCATCTGCTGGTCGAAAGTTCCGGCGATTCGATCATCGAATTGTCCGACGGCTGCCTCTGCTGCACGGTGCGCGGCGAGCTTGTGGATACGCTGGCGAACCTGATGGACGCCGTCCAGACGGGCCGCGTTAAGCCGGTGAAGCGCGTCGTCATCGAAACGACCGGTCTTGCCGATCCTGCGCCCGTCATGCAGGCAATCATGGGCAATCCGGTCATCGCCACAAATTTCGAACTCGACGGCGTCGTGACGGTCGTCGATGCGGTCAATGGGCTGCAGACGCTCGACAATCACGAAGAAGCGCGCAGGCAGGCTGCGGTTGCAGACCGGCTGATTGTCTCGAAGAGGTCGATGGCCCGGGCAACGGCGGAGCTGGAACAGCGCCTGCGGGCGCTCAATCCGCGCGCGGCGATGATGGATGCCGACGTCGCCGAGGCGGGCAGCGCCGCGCTCCTGGTGAACGGTCTCTACGACCCGGCAACGAAGATCGCCGATGTCGGGCGCTGGCTGCACGACGAGGATGCGCATGAGGCGCATCATCATGATCATGACCACGATCACGATGGCCATCACGATCATCGTGATGGCCACGGCCACCACCATCATGATCATGCGCAGCAGGATCCGCACGACGTCAATCGTCACGATGGCTCGATCCGGTCTTTCTCTATCGTCGAAGAAAAGCCGATCGATCCGATGGCGCTCGAAATGTTCGTCGATCTCCTGCGCTCGGCCCATGGCGAAAAGCTGTTGCGGATGAAAGCGATCGTGTCCGTCTCCGACCGACCGGAACGGCCGCTGGTGCTGCACGGCGTGCAGAGCATCTTTCACCCGCCGGTGCGGCTGCCGGCGTGGCCGAATCCGCAAGACCGGCGCACGCGCATGGTGCTGATCACCAAGGATCTGCCCGAAGCTTTCGTGAAGGATCTTTTCGACGCCTTCCTCGGCAAGCCGCGGATCGACACACCGGATCGTCAGGCGCTGTCCGACAATCCACTCGCCATTCCGGGTTTGCGCATCTAAAGGCGCGCCGCGTCGTTCTTATCGAGTCCGATTTTTCAGGCTGCTACGTAAAGTGACATGTTTTACCGCTTGCGGATCAGGAAGCGGTGGCCGTCTTCGGTCTTTTCCGTCGCGACCAGTTCGTGACCGTCCTCATTGCAGAAATGCGGCATATCGATCACTGCCATCGGATCGCTGGTATCGACGAGGACGAGCGTGCCGCTTGTCATGGCGGCAAGCTTCCGGCGCGTCTTCATCACGGGGAGTGGGCATTTCAGGCCGCGAAGATCGTAGCGAACGGGGTTCAAGCCGTTCAGTTCCGCGCCCAGAATTTCCAGAACGGCTTCTTTGCCGCGGCTTCTGCCGTCTCCTGCGGTTCGGGCGCTGGCGCGGCATAAGCGAGCGGATTCTGCATCGGCACCGGCACGACCGCAGGCGTTGCGGCGGCGACGGTCGTTGCCTGCGGCTGGGCCGGCGTTGCGGGTGTGGCGCCGGCCGCGGAGTTGGCGGTGAGGCTCTGCGTCGTGCGCTTGGCCATCAGGTCCTCGAGTTCGGCGACCTTGACCATGCGGCCGGCTTCCAGCGAGGTGCCTGTCGGCGCGAAAGCGAGTTCGCGGCCCTTGCGCAGCTTGGCGACCACGGCCTTGCGCTCGGCTTCGGACGGGTCGTACCAGGCCATGCCGTCATATTTGCTCATCGCCTTGGCATAGTCGGCGTCATAGGTCTTGCCGTAGGAGGCAAGGGCTGCCGTCAGCGCCGGCGGCGTCGACATGGCAGGGCATTTGCCGGCGGCGTTGAAGGCGCCGCCATCGGTTGCCTGCTGGTTGAAGACATATTTCTTCTCGCAGACGTTGACCTCCGGCGGGCGCTTCGTCACTTCGAAATTGTCGTAGCCGACCTTCAGCATCTTCCAGAAGTCATAGTTCGGGTCGAGGCGATGCTTGACCATGTTTTCCGCCGTCATGCGGAACGGGAAGGCCTGCAGTTGCACGGTCGACTGGCCGCCCTTGAAGGCGTCACGGGCAAAGGCATAGATCTCCAGCACCTGCTGGTCGGTCATCGAATAGCAGCCGGATGACGAGCAGGCGCCGTGGATCATCAGATCGGAACCGGTGCGGCCGTTCACTGCGTCGTAGCGGTTCGGGAAGCCGGTGTTGATCGCCAGATAATATTTGGAATTCGGGTTCAGGTTGGCGCGGGTCAGCTCGTAGAAGCCTTCCGGCGCCTGCCGGTCGCCGGTCTTGACCTTCGGACCGAGGCGGCCGGACCAGGCGCAGATCTTGTAATCGGCGATCTTGTCAAAACGGTTGTCGGTCTTCGCTTTCCAGATCTCCATTGCACCTTCTTCCTTGAAGATGCGGATCATGATGGGCGAATTGCGGTCCATGCCTTTTGCGGCCATGGCGTTGAGGATATGGGGAGGGAGCGGCTGTTCGACCTTGTTCTTGACCTTGGAAAGATCGACCTGTGCCACTTCCAACGTATCGTTGCAGCCGGCGAGAGCCAGCGCCATGACGGAAACATAGGCAAAATGACGTATGCGCATCCAAACTAGCCCATAAAGATAGTGCGACCCGGTCCGCCTATGGAGTTCGGGCATTGGAAGGAATCATAGGCGGCTTATACTTTATAAAACCTTACCAGCCTATGACGTGCCTCGAACATCCCCGCAAGCGCGAATGTTACAGATAATATCAATGTGGCCAAGATTTGGCCCCAATCGCTGAAAAGCGCAACTTGTCTTAGAGGTTGCGGCCCATATTGAGGAATTTCTGACGCCGCTCATTGCGCAGCTGTTCGCCGGAACGCGAGGCCATTTCGCCGAGCGCATTGGCGATCACGTCGCCGGTTGCGGCAATCACGCTATCGGGATCGCGATGGGCGCCGCCGAGCGGCTCGGAAATGATGCCGTCGATTACGCCGAGCGATTTCAGGTCTTCGGCGGTGATCTTCATATTGGTCGCCGCTTCCCGGGCGCGGGTCGAATCGCGCCAGAGGATGGAGGCTGCCCCTTCCGGGGAAATGACGCTGTAGATCGAATGCTCGAGCATGTAGACCCTGTTGCCGGTGGCAATCGCGATCGCGCCGCCCGAGCCGCCCTCGCCGATGACGACGGAAACGAGGGGAACCTTGACGCCGAGACACATTTCCGTCGAGCGGGCAATCGCCTCGGCCTGGCCGCGCTCCTCGGCGCCGACGCCGGGATAGGCGCCTGCCGTATCCACCAGCGAAATGACAGGCAGGCCGAAACGGTCAGCCATTTCAAGGATGCGGATCGCCTTGCGGTAGCCTTCCGGCCGGGGGCTGCCGAAATTGTGCTTCAGGCGAGTCTTGGTGTCGTTGCCCTTTTCCTGGCCGATGACGGCGACGGGCTGGCCGCGGAAGCGGGCAAGGCCCGCCTGGATCGCGGCATCCTCGGAAAACTTGCGGTCGCCGGCAAGCGGGGTGAATTCCTGAAACAGCGTCTTGGCGTAATCGACGAAATGCGGGCGCTGCGGGTGGCGGGCGACCTGCGTCTTCTGCCAGGCATTGAGCTTGGAATAGATTTCGACGATCGCTTCGCGGACGCGAACCTCCAGCCTGCCGATCTCATCGGTGGTGTCGATGCTCTCGTCTTCCATTGCGAGCTTCTTCAGCTCGATGATCTTGCCTTCGAGGTCGGAGATCGGCTTTTCGAAGTCGAGATAATTGTGCATGAGGTGCGTTTCCGTTCCTTGTGCCCGGGGCGTTTTCCTGGCTCCGCCCCTTGTCGCCGGTCCTATTCGTGCTTTTTCGCCTGTTTGGCAAGGGGGTGATGCATCTGGACGAGCTGCTGCAGCCGCTCTTCGAGGACATGCGTATATATCTGTGTGGTCGAAATGTCCGAATGGCCGAGGAGTTCCTGCACGACGCGCAGATCGGCGCCGTTGGCAAGCAGGTGGCTGGCAAAGGCGTGGCGCATGACGTGCGGCGAGATCAGCGACGGCGTCAGGCCGGCGCGGATCGCCAGGTTCTTGAGGTCGCGGGCGAAAACCTGGCGCGGCAGGTATCCCTCCTTGGAGGCGGCAGGAAAGAGCCAAGGGCTTTCCTGCGGCTCCTTCGCCGCGGCGGTCTCGGTCGCCAGCAGGCGCCCATACGATTTCAGGGCCGCGATCGCCGAGTGCGACAGCGGCACCAGCCGCTCCTTGTTGCCCTTGCCGCGGATCATCAGGAAACGGCCCTCCTGGTCAAGTACGCGGGCCGGTAGCGAGACGAGTTCGCTGACGCGCATGCCGGTGGCATAGAGCAGTTCCAACAGCGCCAGCATGCGCAGGCGCTGCAACTGGCCCGGAGCCGGATCGTCGGCCTCGGCCTGCGCTTGCGACAGCAGCCTGCCGACCTCCTCGACCCCCATCGTCTTAGGTAGCGGACGTCCCTTCTTCGGCGCATCGAGAACGCCTGTGGGGTCGTCGGTCCGCAGGCCCTCGGCATAGAGGAACTTGTAGAATTGCCGCATCGCGGCGAGCCGGCGTGCTTGCGAGGAGGGCTTGAAGCCCTGGCGGGCGAGCGAGGCGAGATAGGCGGCCAGGTCGGCGGAACCTGCTTCGGTCAACCTTATGCTGCGGCCGTTCAGGAAAGCGCTGACATCGTCGAGGTCGCGCTGGTAGGATTGCAGGGTGTTGGCGGCAGCCCCACGTTCGGCGCTCATCATTTCCAGGAAGGATTCCATGTGGACGCGGCTTAGATCCATCATCTCACTCACTTCCCGGTCGTGTCGATTGTGCCCGTCGCCGGCGGGTTGACCCGCTCGGAGGGAATACGGATCGTTACGTCGCGCGGCTTGGGCTCGACGAAGGTCACGAGCGCCCACATCGCTCCGTAAACCGTCCCGGCGAGAATCGCGCAGAAGAACAGGAAACGGAACAGGGTCGGCATCCGGCAACTCCTTCATGCTGTGCTTCTGTTATAAGAAGCGTATTCGCAAGTGCAAGAAGCGCCATTCGAGCCATGATTCCCTTGTCCGCGACTTGACGCTCCACCTGCATTTGTCGATACGGTTTGCAAACAAAGTGTGAATGGACCGATGAGTGAACCACTGCTGACCGTTGCTGACAGCCTGAAAGACAGAGCTCGCGCTGCGCTCGGTTCACGCAATCTGATCCTCGTCGGCCTGATGGGCGCCGGGAAATCCTCCGTCGGGCGCATCGTCGCCAGCCAACTCGGCATTCCCTTCATCGACAGTGATCATGAGATCGAGCGGGTGTCGCGCATGACCATTGCCGAACTTTTCGCAGCCTATGGCGAGGAAGAGTTCCGGGCGCTGGAAACGCGAGTGATGAAGCGGCTCCTGAAGAGCGGACCGCGCGTCGTCTCCACCGGTGGCGGCGCCTTCATCAATGACCGCACCCGCAGGCTTATAAAAAAGGGCGGGCTGTCGATCTGGCTGAAGGCTGATCTCGACGTGCTTTGGGAGCGGGTCAACAAGCGTGACACGCGGCCGCTGCTCAAGACCGAAAATCCCAAGCAGACCCTCGAAAATCTGATGAAGGCGCGTTACCCGATCTATGCGCAGGCAGACCTCACCATACTCTCGCGTGATGTGCGCAAGGAAATCATGGCGGACGAGGTGCTGAAGGCTGTGGTCGAACAGAAAGAAAGTGCAGCGTCATGAATGCGATAAGCTCCACCTCATCAGTCCAGACGGTGCATGTACCGCTCGGCGAGCGCGCCTATGACATCCTGATCGGGCCAGGGCTGATTGCGCGGGCCGGCGCCGAGATCGCCTCGCGTCTCAAAGGCCGCAAGGCGGCCATCATCACCGACGAAAACGTCGCTCCGCTCTATCTCGAGTCCGTCGTCGCGAGCCTCAATGCGGCAGGTATCGTCTCGGCCGAGGTCGTGCTGCCGCCCGGCGAAAAGACGAAGAGCTTCGAACATCTCATTGATGTCTGCGACAAGGTGCTTGAAGCCAGGGTCGAGCGCAACGACTGCGTGATCGCGCTCGGCGGCGGCGTCATCGGTGACCTCTCGGGTTTTGCGGCCGGCATCGTCCGCCGCGGCGTGCGCTTCGTGCAGGTGCCGACTTCGCTGCTGGCGCAGGTCGATTCCTCCGTCGGCGGCAAGACCGGCATCAATTCCCGCCACGGCAAGAACCTGATCGGCGTCTTCCATCAGCCGGACCTGGTCCTGGCCGATACGGATGTGCTGAATACGCTGAGCGGGCGGGAATTCCGCGCAGGCTACGCCGAGGTCGCAAAGTATGGGCTGATCGACAAGCCGGATTTCTTTGCCTGGCTGGAAGCGAACTGGAAGTCGGTGTTTACGGGCGGCTCGGCCCGCATCGAGGCCATCGCTGCCAGCTGCCAGGCGAAAGCCGATGTCGTCGTTGCCGACGAGCGGGAAACCGGCCAGCGGGCGCTGCTCAATCTCGGCCATACGTTCGGGCATGCGCTGGAAGCGGCGACCGCTTATGACAGCCGCCGGCTGGTGCATGGTGAGGGCGTGTCGATCGGCATGGTGCTGGCGCATGAATTTTCCGCACGAATGAACCTTGCGAGCCCAGACGCTGCGCAGCGCGTCGAGCGGCATCTGAAGGAAGTCGGCCTGCCGACCCGCATGGCGGATATCATGGGCGAGCTGCCGCCGGCTGAATCGCTGATGGATGCGATCGCGCAGGACAAAAAGGTCAAGAGCGGCAAGCTCACCTTCATCCTGACGCGCGGCATCGGTCAGTCCTTCGTCGCCGACGATGTTCCGGCATCCGAAGTGCTCAGTTTTCTCCGGGAAAAACATCCTTGACGACGATCGAAGGCGCTTTGGCGTTTCTTGCGACATACTGGCCGGAGATCCTTTCGATCACGGCGCTCGTGCTGACGTCCGCCTTCTTCTCCGGCACGGAGACGGCGCTCACCGCCGTTTCGCGCAGCCGCATTCATACGCTTGAGGTCAACGGCGATGAACGCGCCGGCCTCGTCCGGCAGTTGATCGAACGGCGCGACCGGCTGATCGGTACGCTGCTGATCGGCAACAATCTTGCCAACATCCTCTCTTCCTCGATCGCCACCAGCCTTTTTCTCGGGCTGTTCGGCAGTTCGGGTGTGGCGCTGGCGACGCTCGCCATGACCATCATCCTCGTCATCTTCGCGGAGGTGCTGCCGAAGAGCTGGGCGATCTCGGCGCCGGAACGCTTCGCGCTCGCCGTCGCATTTCCCGCCAGATTGTTCGTCGCCATCGTCGGCCCGGTGTCCTCCTTCGTCAATGCGGTTGTGCGACAGATCCTGGCGCTGTTCGGCATCAATCTTTCGCGGGAAGTTTCGATGCTGACGGCGCATGAGGAGCTGCGCGGCGCCGTCGATCTGCTGCACCGCGAGGGATCGGTGGTGAAGGCCGACCGCGATCGCCTCGGCGGCGTGCTCGACCTCAGCCAGCTGGAGCTATCAGACATCATGGTCCACCGCACCAAGATGCGGGCGATCAATGCCGACGATCCGCCGGAAGCGGTGGTGCGCGCCATTCTTGAAAGTCCCTATACGCGCATGCCGTTGTGGCGCGCCACGATCGACAACATCATCGGCGTCGTCCACGCCAAGGACCTTCTGCGGGCACTGGCCGAGCCGAACATGGAGCCGCAGAATCTCGATATCGTGAAGATCGCGCAGAAGCCGTGGTTCGTGCCCGACAGCACCAATCTTGAGGACCAGCTCAACGCTTTTCTGCGCCGCAAGCAGCATTTCGCCGTCGTCGTCGACGAATATGGCGAGGTGCAGGGCATCGTCACGCTGGAGGATATTCTCGAGGAAATCGTGGGCGACATTTCCGACGAGCACGATATCGAGATGCAGGGCGTGCGTCAGGAAGCGGACGGCTCTGTCGTCGTCGATGGCAGCGTGCCGATCCGCGATCTCAACCGCGCGCTCGACTGGAACCTGCCCGACGAGGAGGCGACGACCATCGCCGGCCTCGTCATCCATGAATCGATGACCATCCCGGAAGAGCGTCAGGCCTTCACCTTCTACGGCAAACGTTTCGTCGTGATGAAGCGGGAGAAAAACCGCATCACCAAGCTGCGCATCCGCCCCGCGCAGGAAGACGACACAAAACCGGTGTGATCCGGTTGGATTGCCTGCGCCTTATACCCATATAGGCTGCTGTGCCGCTACCAGCGGGTGGGTTCACCAGGTGCCGCCGGTTCGACGGCCAGCGCGTGCAGGCCGGCATCGAGCTCCGGTTTCAACAGATCGGTGATCGCCCGGTGGCGCGCCAGGCGGGAGAGGCCGGCAAATTTAGTCGAAACGATCCTCACCCGCATGTGGGTTTCGCCGGTGCCCGTGATGTCAGGCTGGTGGCCGGCATGCAGATGGCTTTCGTCGATGACGCTCAAGCGTTCGGGCGCGAAGGCTTCGATAAGTTTTTCTTCGATGCGGGTCCGCAGGGTCATCATCCGGTCTTGCTGCTTCGCGAAAAGGGTTCCCACCAAGCCAGCAACATTCCCATTTGTCAATTCTTGTTGTCGCCTCGCGACAGCCCCATAATTAGCGCCGCCATGAGACTTGATTCAAAATACTTCGATCGCATCCGCACACGCCGCAAACGCGAGCAGGAGACGGAGCAGGCGCCGCCTACCTGTCAATGGGACGGCTGCGATAAGAAAGGTGCGCATCGCGCTCCGGTGGGGCGCAATGCGGAAGGCCAGTTCTTTTTGTTCTGCTTCGAGCACGTCAAGGAATACAATAAGGGCTATAATTATTTCTCCGGCCTTTCGGACGGCGAGATCGCGCGCTACCAGAAAGAGGCGATCACCGGCCATCGACCGACATGGACCGTCGGCGTCAATAAGTCGGCCAAGGACAGCCCGCTGCATTCCGAGGTGCGCTCCGGCGCCTACTCGCGCGTTCGCGATCCCTTCGGCTTCGTCAAGGAAGGCGGCAAGGGCAGCGGGCCGCGCTTTCCCCAGGCGCGCAAGCTGAAATCGCTCGAAAGCAAAGCCTTCGACACGATGGGTCTCCACGCCAACGCGACCTCGGCGGAGATCAAGAGCCGCTACAAGGAGCTGGTCAAGAAGCACCATCCGGATGCCAATGGCGGCGACCGCGGCTCGGAAGAGCGTTTCCGCGCCGTCATCCAGGCGTATCAATTGTTGAAGCAGAACGGTTTTTGTTAATTCCCGTCCTTGCTCTTGGGCTTCAATCGGGTATGGTCCAAATCGGCTGAGGCCGCAGGCAAACGCGGCTCCTATCTGCGTGTTTTCCCGACATCGCCTCGGCCGACCTTCCGGACGCGGCGTTTCTTGTCCGGGACTCTTTCAAGAATGCTCGCACGCGGTCATCATCCGCCGAGGTTTCGTTTCAGTCCCGGAGAGGTATCGCCGACGTTCCGACCTGGACGGGCGCGGAATAAAATCGCGGCGTCACGGTTGCGACATGGCCTGAGACAGTTTGGCCGGGTGGCTTCACCCGCCTTGGAGACATGATGAGCAAGATCGACCTCGATATTTCAGAACTGCCCGATACTACCGTTTCGGTCCGCGAGACCTTCGGCATCGATTCCGACATCCGCGTTCCTGCCTACAGCAAGGGTGACGCCTATGTGCCGGATCTCGATCCCGACTACCTGTTCGACCGCGAGACGACGCTCGCCATTCTCGCAGGCTTCGCGCATAACCGCCGCGTGATGATCTCCGGCTATCACGGCACGGGCAAATCCTCGCATATCGAGCAGGTGGCGGCGCGCATCAACTGGCCCTGCGTGCGAATCAACCTCGACAGCCATGTCAGCCGTATCGATCTCGTCGGCAAAGACGCGATCGTCGTCAAGGACGGGCTGCAGGTGACCGAGTTCAAGGACGGCATCCTGCCTTGGGCCTATCAGCACAATGTCGCGCTCGTCTTCGACGAATATGATGCCGGCCGTCCCGACGTGATGTTCGTCATTCAGCGCGTCCTGGAATCGTCAGGCCGCCTGACACTGCTCGACCAGAGCCGCGTCATCCGGCCGCATCCGGCTTTCCGCCTGTTTGCGACCGCCAATACGATCGGCCTCGGCGACACCACCGGCCTTTATCACGGCACGCAGCAGATCAACCAAGCGCAGATGGACCGCTGGTCGATCGTCACGACGCTGAACTACCTGCCGCATGATCACGAAGTGAATATCGTCGCCGCCAAGGTGAAGAGCTTCGGCAAGGACAGGGAAGGGCGTGAGATCGTCTCGAAGATGGTCCGCGTTGCCGATCTGACGCGCGCCGCCTTCATGAACGGCGATCTTTCGACCGTCATGAGCCCGCGCACGGTCATCACCTGGGCCGAGAATGCCGAAATCTTCGGCGATCTCGCCTTTGCCTTCCGCGTCACCTTCCTCAACAAGTGCGACGAGCTGGAGCGCCCGCTGGTCGCCGAGCACTATCAGCGCGCCTTCGGCGTGGAGCTGAAGGAAAGTGCTGCCAACATCGTCCTCGGAGCCTGAGGCCCGACCGATCATGGCAGCTCGCGGTGACAATTCGAAAGCAAAGCCCGGTGCGCCCGTCGACGTCGAGCCGTTGCGCCGGGCGATATCCGGCTGCGTCCGCTCGATCGCCGGCGACGGCGATGTCGAGGTGACCTTCGCCAACGAACGGCCTGGTATGACCGGCGAGCGCATCCGGCTGCCGGAGCTTTCCAAGCGGCCGACGGCGCATGAGCTGGCGGTCACCCGCGGGCTAGGCGATTCCATGGCATTGCGCCTCGCCTGCCATGACGAGAAGATGCATACGACGATGGCGCCGCAGGGCTCCGACGCCCGAGCGATCTTCGATGCGGTCGAGCAGGCGCGTGTCGAATCGATCGGGACGCTGCGCATGGAGGGCGTGGCGGCGAACCTGCGTTCCATGACGGAAGAGAAATATGCCAAGGCGAATTTCACCGGCATCGAGCGCCAGGAAGACGCGCCGATCGGCGAAGCCGTCGCCATGATGGTGCGCGAGAAGCTGACCGGCCAGCGTCCGCCTGCCTCCGCCGGCAAGGTGCTCGATCTCTGGCGCGGTTTCATCGAAGACAAGGCGGGGGCTGAACTCGGTAACCTGTCGGGTGCGATAAACGACCAGCAGGCCTTCGCCAAGGTCGTCCGCAACATGCTGTCGGCGATGGAAATGGCCGAGGAGTATGGCGACGACGACAGCGAAGCTGACAATGACGATCAGTCGGAGCAGGAAGACCAGCCGAGCGGCGAGGAGCAGGACCAGGACGAGGTCGACGAGGATGCCGGTACCGATGCCGCCCCGGTCGAGGACAGCGAGGTTTCCGACGAGCAGATGGAGGACGGCGAGACTGAAGGCGCCGAAATCTCCGACGACGACATGATGGAAGAGGGCGAGGACGATTCGGAAACGCCTGGCGAGACCCGCCGCCCGAATACGCCGTTTGCCGATTTCAACGAAAAGGTCGATTATCACGTCTATACCGAAGAGTTCGACGAGATCATCACCGCTGAGGAACTCTGCGACGCCGCCGAGCTGGAGCGCCTGCGCGCCTTTCTCGACAAGCAACTGGCGCATCTGCAGGGCGCGGTCGGGCGCTTGGCCAACCGGCTGCAGCGCCGCCTGATGGCACAGCAGAACCGCTCCTGGGATTTCGATCTGGAGGAGGGCTATCTTGATACGGCGCGGCTACAGCGCATCATCATCGACCCGATGCAGCCGCTCTCCTTCAAGATGGAGCGGGACACGCAGTTCCGCGATACGGTCGTCACCCTGCTCATCGACAATTCCGGCTCCATGCGCGGCAGGCCGATCACGGTAGCCGCCACCTGCGCCGACATTCTCGCCCGCACGCTGGAGCGCTGCGGCGTTAAGGTCGAGATTCTCGGCTTCACCACGAAAGCCTGGAAGGGCGGGCAGGCGCGTGAAACCTGGCTTGCCGGCGGCAAGCCGCAGACGCCGGGTCGTCTCAACGACCTTCGCCACATTGTCTACAAATCGGCCGACGCGCCGTGGCGGCGGGCACGCGCCAATCTCGGGCTGATGATGCGCGAAGGCCTGCTCAAGGAAAACATCGACGGCGAGGCGCTGATCTGGGCGCATAACCGCCTGCTCGCCCGCCGTGAACAGCGCCGCATTCTGATGATGATCTCGGACGGCGCGCCGGTCGACGATTCGACGCTGTCCGTCAATCCGGGCAATTATCTCGAGCGGCATCTGCGCGCCGTCATCGAGCAGATCGAGACGCGCTCGCCCGTCGAACTGCTGGCAATCGGCATCGGTCACGATGTGACGCGCTACTATCGCCGCGCCGTGACGATCGTCGATGCGGACGAGCTTGCAGGCGCGATGACCGAACAGCTCGCCTCGCTCTTCGAAGATCAATCCGCCCAGCCTCGCGGCGGCCGGTTACGCCGTGCCGGCTGACGCGGGAAGGAAACATATCGAATGATGGTCAAGCGCCTGTGCCGCGCGGCATCGATCTCGCTCTGCCTGGCAGGGGGAGCTTCCGCGGCTATGGCCGGCGACGAGATACCCATAATTAGCCGGCAAATTACCGATTTCAGGATCGGATCGTCGGAGACGACGTTCGGCTCGCTGGAATTTCTCGGCGGGCTGGAGATGGTTTCCAGCCGAGCGTTGTTCGGCTCGCTTTCCTCCATCCGTTTCCGGCAGGACCAGAAACACTTCATCGTCGTGCTCGATACCGGCCAGTGGCTGACCGGCAGCATCGAGCGCGATGCGAGGGGCAGGCTTTCAGGCCTTTCTCAGGTCGAGATCACCCCGATGAAGAACCGCGCCGGCCGCAGCCTCGAGGGCAAGGGCTATATGGATGCCGAGGGCGTGGCGCTCGACGGCGACCGGATATTGGTCTCTTTCGAGCAAAATCATCGCGTCGACGTTTATCCCGATCCCGGCTTTGCCGCATCGCGCGCGACCGCTACCCTGCCGATCCTCATCCCGCGCCAGATGCTGAGCGACAATCGCGGTATCGAAACCATAGCCGTGGCACCCGCCTCCAGTCCGTTGAAGAGCGGCGTGGTCATCGTCTCCGAGCGCGGTCTCGACAGCGAGGGCAATCGGATGGCGGCTATTCTCAGCGGCCCGCTGAAAGGGCTGTTCTCGATCAAACGCGATGGCAGCTTCGACGTCACCGACGGTGCTTTCCTGCCGGACGGCGACCTGCTGCTCCTGGAGCGGCGCTTCAACATGGCCGAAGGCATCGGCATGCGGCTTCGGCGCATCAAAGGCGCCGATATCCGGCCGCAGGCCGTCGTTGATGGCGAATTGCTGCTCGAAGGCAATTTCAACTCGCAGATCGACAATATGGAAGGGCTTGACGTGTTTCAGGCCGCCGACGGCACGACCCATATCATCATGGTGTCGGACGACAACCATTCGATCCTGCAGCGCAATCTGATGCTGGAATTCCGGCTCTCCGATAGCCGCATCCTCAGCGCGGCGTCAGATTGACGTCACATGTCCCGGCTATGCCATTGTCGCGTCGAGAGCAGCTTTCGGAGGGACAATCATGGTGCATATTCATATCATGGGTGCATCCGGTTCCGGCACGACTTCGCTCGGTCATACGCTTGCCGAACGGCTCGATATCGCCCATCTCGATACTGACGATTTCTTCTGGCTGCCGACCGACCCGCCATTCACGACGCCGCGTGACGCCGACGAACGCATTCGGCTGCTGCTTGCAGAAGCGGCACGGCATGACGGCTGGGTCCTCTCCGGATCGGCGCTGAAATGGGCGAGGCCGATCGAGCCGTTCTATGAACTGATCGTGTTTCTCAGGATCGAGCCGGAGCTGCGGATGGCGCGGATCCGCGCGCGGGAGATTGCCCGCTACGGAGACAGGATCGGGCCTGGCGGTGACATGGAAATCAAAAGCGGGGAATTCATGGAATGGGCGGCAAATTACGACACGGCCGGTCCGGAACGCCGCAGTCTTGCAGCGCATGAGCAATGGCTGGAAACGCAGACGGCCCCGGTCCTGCGGCTTGATTCGTCACGAGAGATCGATGATCTGGCTGCAGAGGTTCTGCTGCATCCCGCAATCGCCGCTGGCGCGGTCCGGCAGCGCCGTTAGCTGACGCGTGCGGGCTGCATCGGCCGCAGCACGTTCATCAGCGCGCCATAAGGCAGCAGCATCACGAGGCCGACGATCATCTTCACGGCGAAATCGCCGATCGCCCAGGAAATCCAGCGCGGGGCCTCGGCGGCGAAGATGCCGAGGACAGGAGCTGCTTCGAGCGCAAAGGGCTCGTTCGGGCCGAGGAAGACGAAAAACGCCGCAAAGGACAACGAGAAGAACATCACCGTGTCGAGCGCCGAGCCGATCAGCGAGCCCAAGAGCGGCGCGCGCCACCATGCCTGGCGGCGAAGGCGGTTGAAAACGGCGATATCGAGCAACTGACCGGCGAGATAGGCCGAGCCGGAGGCGATGGCGATGCGTGGCACCGAGGTGAAGAAGGACAGCGTCACGCCGACGACGAAGCCGGCAAAAACGACCTTGCGGGCTGCCTGCGGGCCGAACTGACGATTGGTCAGATCGGTGATCAGGAAGGCGATCGGATAGGAGAAGGCGCCCCAGGTCAGGATGTCGGCCAAGTTGATGCCCGAGACTTCGGCGTTCAGCGGAAACTGGACGAGGAAGTTGGAGGCGACGACGACAAGCGTCATCAGTGCGACATAGGCAAGCGTATAGCGGGTCTTCAGCATTTTTTTATCCTGGGTGATGCCACCAGTTGGAGTGCCCAGGCAAAGCAAAAGGCTTGTCCGGCATCATCCGTTCAAGCCTTTTGAAGCCGTATGAAAGAAGGTCAGAAGCTTACGCAGCAGCGGCTTCGGCGGTCTTCTTGACGATCTGACGGCGCAGCAGGCGCGCGCGCATCGACAGTTCGTTTTCGCTTGCCTTGATCAGGAAGGCATCGAGGCCGCCACGATGTTCGACGGAGCGAAGAGCCGCAGCCGAAACGCGAAGACGGTAACGCTGGTTGAGAGCGTCGGAGATCAGCGTTACCTGGCACAGGTTCGGCAGGAACCGGCGCTTGGTCTTGTTGTTGGCATGGCTGACATTGTTACCAGTCAGGACGGCCTTGCCGGTCAATTCGCACACGCGGGACATTGAACACCTATTCTTGTTTTTCTCGGGCCATCGAATTGCTATCCCCGGCAAAACCGGGCTCGCAATCCAACAGGCATGATTGGAAAGTTGCGGTTCTATAGTCAGAGAGGCTGCGCGCGTCAAGCCAAACCTTGGCCTTTCCCGCAATTCTGTCAAAAAGCTGCTGTTTTCTTCTCTTTACGGCAGGAGTATAGAGCGTTCGGCAGGGCTGCCGGCGCGCGGCAAGACAAGGCTTCACTCATGGCTCATTCGGGCAGACGCATTTTCATTTCGGCCATCGCCGCACTCCTTGCCATACCGGCATCGGCGGCCGAAATCCAGCATCAGACCGTCTATCGGGTGACGCTTGCCGGCCTGCCGATCGCGCGTGCGGCGTTTCTGACGCAGATCGAGGACGATCACTCTTACAAGATTGCCGGCGATATCAAATCCGCCGGGCTTGCCGATCTCGTCAAGACGATCTCGGCAAAGACCAGCGTCACCGGCGTCGTCCGTAACGATCGGCTGCAGGCGCTGAAATATTCGCTCTATTACAAGAGCGGCAGGAAGGCCCGCGTCTACGAGGTCAGCTACCGCAACGGCAACATCATCTCGGCAACGACGACGCCGCCGCCGAAACGGCCGAAGAACTGGATCGACGTCACGCCGGGCGACATGCGTTCGGTGCTCGATCCGATCTCCGGCCTTGTTTTCACCGGGGATACCAAGGTCTGCGCGCAGACGCTGCCGATCTTCGACGGCGAGACGCGCATGGACCTCGTGCTTTCGCCGAAAGGCGACGAGGATTTTTCGACCGACGGCTTCAAGGGCAAGGCGGTCGTCTGCGGCGTGCGCTTCGTGCCGCGCTCCGGCTACAAAAAAGGCCGCAAGGACATCGACTATCTCAGCAAGAGCGACCGCATGGAGATCTGGTTTGCCAAGTCGGAGGCGGCCAATGTATATGCTCCGGTCTATGTGCGCATTCCCACGGAATATGGAATGGTGACGATCACTGCCGTCAAATATGGCAGTGTCAGCTGACGGAGCTTTCGCCTCCGTGAAGGGGGACAGGTGAAGCTTCGTGCGACGGTGGTCGGTTTTACGGCTATTCTGATGTGGTCGTTCCTGGCACTGCTGACGGCCGGCTCCGGAAAGATGCCGCCCTTCCAGCTTTCGGCCGTCTGCTTTGCGATCGGCAGCATTCCCGGCCTCGTCATGCTTGTCCTCAATCCGGCGCGGCTGGCGTTGCTGAAGCAGCCGCCAAAGGTCTGGATAACCGGTATTGCAGGCTTGTTCGGCTATCATTTCCTCTATTTCACCGCGCTCAGGAACGCGCCGGCGGTGGAGGCGGGACTGATCGCCTATCTCTGGCCGCTCTTGATCGTGGTCGGCTCAGCGCTGCTGCCGGGCGAACGGTTGCGCTGGTATCACGTGGCGGGCGCGCTTGCCGGGCTTTGCGGCACCTTCCTGATCGTCGGCCGCAACGGCATCGATTTTGACGGCGCCTACGCGGTCGGTTATGGGGCTGCCTTCCTCTGCGCCTTCACATGGTCGGGCTATTCGCTGCTGACCAGGCGTTTCGAGGCTGTCTCCACAGATGTCGTCACTGGCTTCTGCCTTGCGACCTCCATCCTGTCCCTCTTCAGCCATCTCGGCCTGGAGGTGACTGTCTGGCCGGAAACCAGCGTCGAATGGGTGGCCGTCGTCGGACTCGGCCTCTTCCCGGTCGGGGCGGCCTTCTATGCCTGGGATTACGGCGTCAAGAATGGCGATATCCAGATTCTCGGCGCGGCAAGTTATGCCGCGCCGCTGCTTTCGACGCTCATCCTGACGTTGTTCGGATTTGCCGAGCCGAGCTGGCGCATTGCTCTCGCCTGCCTGCTCGTCACCGGTGGAGCGGTGCTCGCCGCCCAGGAAATGTTCCGCCGCAAAATTCCGGCGCAATCTGCGGCAGCGGAGTAGCCCTCAATCGCCCGGCTTCCAATCCGCCGGCGCCATCTCAAAGCTCGAAAATTCGAAGCCGGGCGAGACAGTGCAGCCGACCAGGGCGAAGTCGCCGAGCGGTTCGGCCGATTGCCACCAATTGGCGGGGATGATTGCCTGCGGCCGCTCGCCGGCGGCAAGGTCTGTTCCGAGCGTCAGGGTTTCGCTTGTCATCCCGTCCTGCGAGCGGTGCAGAGCCAGCGGTGCGCCGGCGTAATAATGCCAGACCTCGACCGCGTCATGGACGCGATGCCAGTGCGAACGCTGTCCTTTTGTCAGCAGATAATAGATCGCCGTCGAATGGCCGCGCTCTCCACCCGCCGTGTCGCGGAACGTCTGCACGTACCAGCCGCCTTCGGGATGCGGCTGCATGCCGAGCTCGCGAATAATCTTCTCAGGCGACATCAGAAATTGTCCTTGCGCTTGCGGATCTCGGCAAAGACCTCCTCATTCGTCTTGCCTTCCATGATCAGATTGCGGCGGATCGCGGGATCGGCGGCGCGCAGAAACGGGTTGGTTTCCTTTTCCAGCCCGAGCGTCGTGGGGATGGTGAATTTGCCTTCGGCGCGCCGAGCTTCGATCTCGGCAGCGCGGCTTTTCAGGCGCTCATTGTCGGGATCGACCGTCAGTGCGAAGCGGGCGTTGGACAATGTATATTCGTGGCCGAAATAGACAGCGGTCTCGTCCGGCAGCACCGCGAGCTTCTGCAGGGAATGCCACATGTCGGCGGCGGGGCGTTCGAAAAGGCGGCCGCAGCCGAGGGCAAACAGGGTGTCGGCGGCAAAGAGCAGCTTGTCGTCGACGAAGTGATAGCAGATGTGACCGGCGGTGTGACCGGGGGTCTCAATGACCTTGACCGTGTGATCGCCAAAAAGAAAGCTGTCGCCATCGGCCATCGTTCGGTCGAGACCGGGAATGGCGATGGCCTCGTTGATCGGGCCGATGATCTCGCAGCCGAATTGCTCCTTCAGCGTCAGGTTTGCGGCGACATGATCGGTGTGGTGATGCGTGGTGAAGATGTGGGTGATCTTCCAGCCGCGCTGTGTTGCCGCTTCCAGGATCGGCGCCTCCTCCGGCGCATCGATCGATGCGGTAAATCCTGTCTCCGGATCGTGCACGAGCACGCCGAAATTGTCGGTGCGGCAGAGAAAAACGTCTAATTCCAAAGGTTTCATCTTCAAACAATCCCTTGTCCCACGACTCTCGCGGGAATGTAGAGACTCCGGCCTTGAAGTCCAACCGCCCGCTGATAACATTTATCGCGATGCACGCAGATATCGTCGACCTTCGTCAGTTCTACCACTCCGACCTCGGGCGTCTTGCCGAGCAGTCGATCGCCATGGCGCTCTCCTCGCTGTGGGTGCGCCTGCCACAGGAGCGTCTCGTCGGGCTCGGTTATGCCGTGCCGTTCCTCGATCGCTTCCAGGCCGATACCGAACGCACCTTCGCCTTCATGCCGGCCGGACAGGGGGCGGTGAACTGGCCGATGGGCTCGCTGTCGTCGACGACGCTGATTTTCGATGAGGAACTACCGCTGCCGGATTCCTCGATCGACCGGGTGCTGATGGTGCATTCGCTCGAGTTTGCGGAAAGCCCGCGCGAGACGCTGAAAGAGCTTTGGCGGGTGCTGGCACCGGGCGGGCGGCTTGTTATCGTGGTGCCGAACCGGCGCGGGGTCTGGGCCCGCATGGAGCACACGCCCTTCGGCTCGGGCCGGCCCTATTCCCGCGGTCAGCTGACGCATCTGCTGCGCGAGACGAATTTCACGCCGGGTGCGACCGCCGAAGCGTTGTTCTTTCCGCCCTCGAAACTCAGAACCATCCTGCGCCTTCGCCGCGCCTTCGAGCGGATCGGCCGCACTTTATGGCCAGCCTTTTCGGGTGTCATCATCGTCGAGGCGCAGAAGCGGCTCTATCAGGGGTTGCCGGTCGCCGCCCGCGCCTCCCGCCGTGTCTTCGTGCCCGTTCTCGCGCCGCATGGCGTACCGACCACACGCAACAGCTGAAGAGCGTGGGACATTCTCCGGTTGCTTGTGTCACGCCCATGCCTCTCGACAACAATCACATTCCGCTTTAATGCCACTTGGTCATTTTCCGGAAAATCCAAGGTCGACCCATGAGCGTTGAGATGAGCAAGCCCGTTCCGCGTCCCGGTATTCTCGATATCGCATCCTATGTGCCGGGCAAGGAACATGCGCCGGGTGTCGCCCGCGTTTACAAGCTCTCCTCCAACGAGACGCCGCTCGGCGCCAGCCCGAAGGCGATAGAGGCCGTCAAGGCAGCTGCCGACAATCTGGGACGTTATCCCGACGGGCAGGCGGTCGAACTGCGCGAGGCGATCGCCGCTGTACATGGCCTCAATCCGGCAAACATCCTCTGCGGCAATGGTTCCGACGAGCTGCTCGGCCTGTTGTGCCATGTCTATCTGGGCGCCGGTGACGAAGGCATCATCACCGAGCACGGCTTCCTTGTCTACAAGATCCAGATCATGGGCACGGGCGCCATGCCCGTCATCGTCAAGGAGAAGGACTATACCGTCGACGTCGACGCGATCCTGGCGGCGGTGACGGAAAGGACGAAGATCGTCTTCATCGCCAATCCCGGCAATCCCACCGGTACATACGTTCCCGTCAGCGAGATTCGCCGCCTGCAGGCCGGCCTGCCTAAGCATGTCGTCCTCGTGCTCGATGCGGCCTATGCCGAATATGTACGCCGCAACGATTATGAAGCCGGCATCGAGGTCGTATCGTCCAGTTCCAACGTGGTGATGACCCGCACCTTTTCGAAAGCCTACGGTCTTGCGGCTCTGCGCGTGGGCTGGATGTATGCGCCAGTGGAGATCGTCGACGCCGTGAACCGCGTACGCGCTCCGTTCAACCTGAATGCGGCCGCGATCGCCGCCGGTGCCGCGGCCATCCGCGACCAGGCCTTCGTCCAGCAGGCCGTCTCTTTCAACCAGATGTGGGTGGAGACGCTCACGGAGGCTCTCGAAGCGATCGGGCTGAAAGTGACGCCGTCCGTCGCCAATTTCGTCCTTATCCACTTCCCCGACATCGATGGAAAGCGCGCGGCCGATGCCGACGAGCTTTTGACGAGCCGCGGCTATATTCTCCGCGCCGTGCGCAGCTACGGCTTTTCCAATGCGCTGCGCATGAGCATCGGTCCGGAAGAGGCCAATCGCGGCGTCATTGCCACGCTGCGTGAGTTCATGGGACGGCAGGCATGAGCGTGCTGTTCGATCGCATCGCGCTGATCGGCATCGGCCTGATTGGCTCTTCGCTCGCCCACGACATCAGGCGGCTCGGGCTTACCAAGGAGATCGTCGTTGCGACACGTAGCGCCGAGACGTTGAAGCGCGCCGAAGAGCTCGGTCTCGGCGACCGCTATACGACCTCTTCGGCCGATGCTGTTCGAGATGCCGACCTCATCATCGTTTCGGTTCCGGTCGGCGCTTCGGAAAGCGTGGCGAAGGAAATCGCCGGCAATCTCAAGCCCGGCGCTATCGTCACCGATGTCGGTTCCACCAAAGCATCCGTCATCGCGCAGATGCAGCCGCATATGCCCGACAATGTGCATTTCATCCCCGGCCATCCGCTGGCCGGCACGGAAAAATCCGGCCCGGATGCCGGTTTCCCCGGCCTCTTCGAAGGCCGCTGGTGCATCTTCACGCCGGTTGCCGGCACCGACGAGACGGCGCTGAAGCGGCTGCGCGGCTTCTGGGAAGCGCTCGGATCGAAGGTCGACGAGATGGATGCGGAGCATCACGACAAGGTGCTCGCGATCGTTTCGCACCTGCCGCATATCATCGCCTACAACATCGTCGGCACCGCCGACGATCTGGAGACGGTGACGGAGTCCGAGGTCATCAAATATTCGGCCTCCGGCTTTCGCGATTTCACCCGTCTTGCCGCTTCCGACCCGACGATGTGGCGCGACGTCTGCCTGCACAATCGCGATGCGATCCTCGAAATGCTGGCGCGCTTCTCAGAAGATCTCGCCTATCTGCAGCGCGCGATCCGCTGGGGTGAAGGCGACAAGATTTTTGAACTCTTCACCCGCACGCGCGCGATCCGCCGCTCGATCATCCAGGCCGGCCAGGATGTCGACGCCCCCGATTTCGGCCGCCCCCACGCGCTGGATAAGAAGTAGACTCTCGCGATGGTGGAGGTGGCGAGCGCAAGTCAGGCGGATATCGACTGGCTGGCTCGCGAGGATGCCACTGCAGGCAAGGTGTGGGTATCGCGATGCGTCGCGCTTGGCGAATATCTCGTTGCCAGGGAGGCCGGCGAGATCGTCGGCTTCCTGCGCTTCTCCCGCTTCTGGGGCAGGGTTCCCTATATGGAGATGATCCGCGTTCTGCCCGGCCATCGCCGGTCGGGCGTCGGCACCGCGCTGTTTCTCGCCTGGGAAAGAGCCATGCGCGGCGAGGGCGCTCGGCTGCTGATGACGTCGAGCGAATGCGATGAGAGCCGGCCGCAGGACTGGCATCGGCGTAACGGATTTACAGAAACCGGTGCGATCGAGCTGCCTGGTCTGCAATCGGTGCCTGAGGTTTTTTTTATCAAGCGGATTGATTACGGCCTTTCCAGCACTCCAGCCCCGGAAAAGCCTTAGATCGGTGGGATCTGACCGAGCGGAATGAAGCCGCTGACGGTGGCATTGCCGCGATCGACGACGAGATCGACTGAGACCTTGTCTCTACCGCCGGCCAGCGCCTTCAGCATCTTCGTCGCCGTGTTGACGGTCGGAGCAAGATCCGGGAAAGCCTGTTTCAGGCTGTCGCCCCAGGGGCCGAGCCGTTCAATTTCCAGCTTGAACTTCCCGGAGAGAAAGCCTTGCTCGTCGAAGGAAAACGGACCGGTGAGCGTCATGACCTTGCCGTCGCCGATGTCGGCAACGATGCGACGCAGTTCGCCGGCAGAACCATTGAGGCCGTTCGGGTCGCTGCCGTCGATCAGGCCGGCCTTGCCGGCAATCGTGAGATCGATGCTGGCAGAGAGTTTCGGGAAGAGCTGCGGCCAGTCCTTGATCGCGGTGTTCGCATCCTGCAAGGAGATCGCGCCGTCGAGATCGGCGCCGTTCTGGCGCAGGTGAATTTCGGTGCGAGCCGCGTCGAAGCTGATGGTCTGGCCGGTATAGGAGGAGACCGCCGTCGCCTTCAGGCCCTCGATGACGGTCGAGCTGCGATCGATGCCCTGCAGCCTGGTCGTCAGGCTCGCCTGCAGATTCGTCCACTGAGCCGAGACCGAAAGGCCGTTTGTGGTGCGGATATCGGCGGGTGAATCGAGCTCCCAGACGATATGGCTCGGCGCATAGACCTGCGCGGCAGACCGCAATGCGCCGAAGGTGGCGGAGACGCCGTTGACATTGTCGTCGACATCCACCTTGGAGCAGAACAGACCGATGCGGAAAGGATAGCCGCGGAATTCGATATCGGAACATTCGCCGGTGACGCCGGCCTGATCGCGCGGCGCGATTGCTTTCAGCACCGTCGTTTTCAAGGCCGATGCGGCATAGAACCAGCCGCCGGTATAAAGCGCGATCACCAGGAGGATGCCTCCGCCCAGCAACAAGAATTTCTTGCTGTTGCCGGTTTGGCTGCTGCCGGATCGGCTTGACGCTGCCATGATGTTCTCCAATGGTGAATCGCAATGTGATTCCGGTCTGGCGTGGGATATGGACGAATTTTGGGTGTTTGGCTACGGCTCGCTGATGTGGAATCCGGGCTTCGAGTTCCTGGAGCGGGCAGAAGCTCTTGTGCATGGTTACCGACGTTCGCTGTGCGTCCGATCCTTCGTCCATCGCGGCACCCCGGACAATCCCGGCCTGGTTCTCGGCCTCGACAGGGGTGGAGCATGCCGTGGCATGGCGTTTCGTGTTTCGCCGCAGAAATGGGACGAGGTGATCGATTATCTCCGCGCCCGCGAACTCGTCACCAATGTCTATCTGGAGCGCCGGGTTCGGCTGCAGTTTGCCGGCGGTCGCCGAACGGAAGCGGTTACCTACATCGCTGATCGCGACCACGAGCAATATGCCGGTACGCTCGATGCGCTTGCGGCCGCGCGGGTGGTGAACGAGGCCAGGGGGCAGTCAGGCCCGAACGACGCCTACGTCTTCAACACGCTTGCGCACCTGAGACAGATGGGCATTCGCGACCCGTGGCTGGAGCAGGTCGGCAACGAGGTGGAGCGGCTGCGGGCCGGCTGATCAGTCCGTCGCCGCCCTCACTTTGCGCAGCTCTGTCAGCCGAGCGACCGCTGTCGGCGGCAACGGCAGATGCGGATTACGGTCGACGGTGTCGATGAGGAGCTCGTCGCTTGCCCGTTCCGTGACCTCGATCAGATGAGCGAAGAAAGCATCGGGATCCATTCCCGGCATGATCGGCGGCAGGATCCTGACCTTGAAATGACCGGGATAACGGCGGACGCTCCGCCGCGGCCAGAAGAGGCCTGGATGCATCGCAACCGGCACGACGGGAATGCCAAGATCGCGGTACATGCGGGCGATGCCGTATTTATAGACCGGCTCGGCACCCGGCGGGCGGCGGGTGCCCTCAGGATAGATGATCAGCTGGCGACCGGTCGAAAGCTCCTCCCTGGTGCGTTTCAGCACTTCCACCATCACCTTGCCGCGGGCGCCGCGGTCGACCGGGATCATGCGCTGCTTCTTCGCATACCAGCCAAAGAGCGGAATCCACATCAGCTCGCGCTTCAGGATGTAGACCGGATCCTTGAGATCAGGCAGCAGCGCATAGGTGTCCCAGAAGGACTGGTGCTTCGGCGCCAGGATAAAACTGCCCTCAGGTAGGTTCTCCAGCCCCTCGATCTCGAAGGTCGTGCCGACGATCATGCGCATCAGCCAGTGGTTGGAGCGCGCCCAATTCTTTGGGATCTCATAGGCGGTCAGCCGCGGCACCACGAAATAATAGGGCGAGAGCACGATCATCCGGACGATGAGATTGGCATAGAAGATCGTGTTGAAGAGGACGGAACGCAGGGCGATCATGAAATTATCCCGAGGCATGCTCATGCGACCGGCCTACACGATATTGCCCGTGATAAAAAGCGTTTGATGCCGCCCCGATGCAAAAGCTCAGTCTGCGGCGGATACACCTGCCGAGCGCAGTCCGGTGTGACGGCCGAAGCCGGTGATATTGCGAGCACCCGTTAACAGCACCTTTGCATATTCGGCGAGCATGACCCGCATCGCGTTCGGGTCGGTAAACCAGTTGCGGGTCTTCAAGTCCGAATTGACCACCGGATAGGGGATAAACTCGATGTCCGGATCGACATAGGAGAGTTCTGCGAGGCTGCGCGGCATATGATAATTGTTCGTGACAACGAGAACGCTTCTGTATCCCCTGGCGTGGATCCAATTGGAGGTTTCCTCGGCGTTGCCGATCGTGTCTATCGCATCGTGGCCGATATCGACGCAGCAGGAGAAAAGATCGGCCGAGCCTTGCGTCATCTTGCGAATCTGCGCCGGCGTCGTCGTCGGATGGACGCCCGAGATCAGCAGTCGTTTGCCCGCCCCCTTCTGCAGCAGTTCCACGGCCTGGTCGATACGCTGGTAGCCGCCTGTCAGCACGACGATCGCGTCTGCCTTGGGCTCGGCCGGAGGCTTGAGCGTTGTCACGGAATCGGCAAACCGCAGAAAGCCGCCGAACACCAGGGCGATTGCCAGAACGCAACCAAAGCCGCCCCAGCGCAGCAGGCGGCGGATCGGACCGCGCCGCGGCGGCAGGCCCGCCGGACGATCAAGCTCCGGGTCCTGCCGAATCGGATTGCGTGTCGTATCGCCCATGGTCATGAATCGTGATTATACGCTGATTGCGGCGCGGAACAGACGCTTTCACGATAAAACGGCATGGTCACGATCAACTTGCGATGCCGTCGGTGCGTGTCGGGTCCGAACGCAATGTATCGATTTCATAGATCGTCCGCATGACGGTCAGCCGCGCCGTGACGGTCGTCAAGAGTGCGATGACGATCATTGTCGCGAAGATGCCGGCATAACCGAGGACACCAACGGAAAAGGTGCCGAACAGCGCCGTTGCCTGATCCGTCTCCGGCGTCGCCAACGTACGGCTTTGCCAGAAGCCGGCGCTAGCGAAAAAAAGAGCGGCAAGCGCGCTGCCGATCGCCGAACCCTTAAGGCTGATCTTCAGGAAATGCTTCTGAAATTCGGTGGCGACGAAGGAGCTTTCGGCGCCGACGAAATGCAGCACTTCGACGATGTGCCGGTTGCCCGACAGAGCGCCGCGCGTGGCGAAGACGACGGTCAGCACCATTGCCGAGAAGACCAGAAGCAGGACGCCGGTGCCGATCAGCACCGTCGTGTGCGCCATGGAGACCAGCCGGTCAACCCAGGTGCGGTGATCGTCGAGGCTCGCCTGCGGAATGCTGTCCTTGAGGAGCCCTCGCATTGCATCGAAATCCGGCGGACTGTTTTCGTCGATGGTGATGACGACGAGACGGGGAACAGGCAGATCCTTGAGATCGAGGCCGGGGCCGAGCCAGGGTTCGAGTAGCCGGGCGGTGGCTGCCTTGTCGACAATCTGGCCGCTTTTGGTGCCGACGAATGTCAGCGCCAGGTCGCGTGCCTGCGTCAGCGCTTTTTCCATATCGAGATTGTCGTCCGGCTTGATCTGGATGGTTATCTCGCGGGAGATCTGGCTCTCCCAGCTTGCCGCCGTCGAACGCACCATGCTGACGCCGCCGAGCGTCAGGCAGGCAAGAAAGGCCATGATCGATATAACCACCATCAGGGCGTTGCCCTGGATATTGGAGGGCGGCAGGATCGGCGCGGTCGGGCGCACGCGCATTTCCGGCCGCTTCTGCTGAACGGCAGGCTGAGCCGGCGCCTTCTCTCGGTTCCTGGACGGGGGTTCAGTCATAGATATCGAGATGCCCCTCCGAGAGGATCATACGGCGGGCTTCTACCTGTTCCATCAGCGCCAGATCATGGGTGGCGATGACAACCGCCGTACCAAGCCGGTTGAGTTCGAGGAAAAGATTGAGCAGGCGCCTTGCCATCGGCGGGTCGACATTGCCCGTGGGCTCGTCGGCCAGTAGGACTTCCGGCCGGTCCATCAGCGCCCGTGCAATGGCGGCGCGCTGCTTTTCCCCACCGGAGAGGACCGGCGGCAGCACGTTGATGCGTTCGCCGAGCCCGACCCATTTCAAGAGTTCCAAAACGTCGGTTTTGTAGGAGCTTTCCTCCTTGCCGCGCACGCGTAAGGGCAAAGCGACATTCTCATAGGTCGTGAGATGGTCGAGCAGGCGAAAATCCTGGAAGACAATGCCGACGCGCCGGCGCAGCAGCGGCAGTTCGGGCCGGGGAATTTCGGAAATGTCGCGCCCGAACATGCGGATCAGACCACGTGTCGGCTGCAGCGACATGAAGAGCAGCCGCAGCAGCGAGGTCTTGCCGGCGCCGGATGGGCCCGTCAGGAACTGAAAGGATTTCTTCGGAATGTCGAAGGTCATGTCCCGGAGGATTTCCGGGCCCATGCCATAGCGCAAACCGACATTCTCGAAGTGGATCAACGGGCAGCTCAGTCTGTTCTTGGTTTCACCGCGTGACTTGTTAACCAACACCGTTAACAGCCGGTAAAGTTTGCCGAAAAGACGCCCGTTTAATGGCAATCTTTGCGAAGCATTAACCATTAAAATTTACGACTGAGCAGGATTCGTTTCAATGCCAAGATTTCTTGCGGCAGCGAAACCATGTGGACATCTGCGAGGCAGCCACCATGGAAGCATCCTCCTTCAGCCGCCGTACGCCGGGCCAGGCCTATGATTTCCTGCCGCCCGAACCCGTACGCCGCCAGTATCGTTCGACACGTCCTGCTGATGTCTCCGACGCCGAATTCGTGACGGTCGGCAAAACCCGGCCGAAGGACTTCAGCACCAAGATCCATAACGACAACGGCGGGCGCATGGCGGCAGCGCGCGTCGCACGGCCGCCGCTCCTGTCGGCGATGGCTGCTTCCGCTCTGCGAAGGGCGGAATCCTGGCTGCAGCGAGCGTCGCCGCGCAGTTTCGCGGTGCTGGTACTGGCGCTCGCCGTGCTCGTTTTCGGGCTCGCAGGCGGCTTTTCCGGCCTTTCCGCCGCGGGCGCCTCCTCCGGAGCGCCGCTGCATTTCACCCATGTCACCGTGACGCCGCGTGATGCGAACGGCATGCGTGTGCTCGTCGTCAACGGCATCATCGAAAACGAAAGCGGCACAACGCAGACGGTGCATCCGATCCGCGCCGATCTGGTGACCGACGAACGACTGACGGCAAGCGTCGTCATCGATCCGCCCGCCGACGTCATCTACGACGGCCAAAGCCGTGGCTTTTCAGCCCGCGTCCAGCACGCCGGCGGAAAATTGCCGGAGGTCCGGCTTTCTTTCCTGCCGTAGAAATAACGGGTTTCGTGATGGCTTTCCGCCACAGGACGCACCAATCCCGTTGATTTCATGAGCGGCGAGGCTGTTTCAGGCGCGCATATGTGCTAACGGCTTACCCTTCTTTTCATGGAGCAAGCCCTTATGCCTGTCGTGCGCGGAAAAAATATCGAGCCGCTCTTCACCGCCGAGCAGATCGCGGAGCGCAATCATGCGATGGCGCGGGAGATCGCCAACGGTCCGACCAAGGACCTGCTCGTCATTGCCGTGCTCAAGGGCTCCTTCATCTTCGCCGCCGACCTGATCCGCGCCCTGCACGACACCGGACTTGCCCCCGAGGTCGAGTTCATCACGCTGTCGAGTTACGGCACCGGCACCGTTTCGCAGGGCGTGCGCATCGTCAAGGATATCGACAGCGACGTACATGGCCGAGACGTCCTCCTGATTGACGATATTCTCGAGTCCGGCCGGACGCTGCTCTTTGCCAAGGAACTGCTCTTCGAACGTGGCGCGCGCAACGTGACGATCGCCGTGCTGCTCGACAAGCGGGTCAAGCGCAAGGAAAAGCTGGAGGCCGATTATGTCGGCTTCGAATGTCCCGATTACTTCGTCGTCGGCTACGGCATGGACGTTGCCTATGCGTTTCGCGAACTGCCTTTCGTGGGCGTAGTGACCGGCGACGCCTGAGGGAATGCAGGCGTCGCTTCATTGCCGCGTGAAGACGGGTTGTTAACCATCTCGCCTATCGCTTCGCCATCTTTACCGATCGAAAAGGAAAGTCTGGTGATTTCCGTCGCGGGGCTGAAGACGGAGCAATGCACATATGGCAAGAATTCTGATTACGGAAGACGAGGATTCCCTGCGGTCTTTCGTAGCCCGGGCCTTGCGGCTTGACGGTCACGAGACCGATGAAGCGGCTGACGGCGCCGAGGGGCTGGAGAAGCTGAAGGACGGGGTCTACGATCTGCTGCTGTCGGACATCCGCATGCCCGTGATGGACGGCATCGAACTCGCCCATCAGGCGAAGGACGCCTTCCCCGCTTTGAAGATCCTGCTGATGACCGGCTATGCCGAGCAGCGCGAGCGCGCCGACGATCTCGCAGAAAAAATCATCGACGTCGTCGCAAAGCCATTTGCGCTTCCCGATATCCGCAAGGCTGTCGCCCGGGCACTTGTCGCTTAAAGCGCACGCCTATCTTTGACGGCGGTATAAGGCTTACTGGATGTCCAGAAGCCGTTCGAGATACCGCCGTTCCATTTCCTGTGGCGGATTGTTGCCGAGCTTCTCGCGGATCGCATCGAGAATTTCGCGTGCGCGCTGAACGTCGATTTCGTCAGGCACCTTCACGCCATCGTTGTCGATATAGCCGTTGGTCATGCGCGGTCGCCCCAACGGATCCCGGCCGTTCTGATCGCCCTGGCCGACCTGGCCGTTCGGGCCTTGTCCCTGCTGGCCCCGCTGCGCCTGCATCATCTGGTTCATCATGTCGCGAGCGCCCTGGCGAAGGGCTTCCAGCGCACGGCCCTGGTTCTCGACGGCCGTGTCGCCGCGGCCCTGGCCGAGCTCGCGGCCGGCGCCGTCCATCTCGCGTTGGGCCTGGCCGAAGCCCGGGCCGGGCTTCATGCCCATTTCGCCGAGTTTCTTCTGCAATTCCCCGAGCTGCTTGCCGAGGGCATCCTGCTGGGCGCGCAACTGCTTCAGCGCTTCTCTGAGCTGCTCGGCGGTCATCTGGTCGGAAGGTTTCTGGCCCTGACCTTGCTGGCTCTGGTCTTGCTGCCCTTGCTGCTGGTCCTGCGGTTCGCCATTCTCTCCCGGCATCATATCGTCGAGCAGCGGATCGTTTTCGCCCATATCGGATTCGCCACGCTGCATACGGTCCTTGAGCTGCTGATCGAGGCGGAAGGTTTCTTCCATCAGCTTCTGCTGATCGCGCAGGATCTCGCCGAGCTTGTCGATCTGCTTGCGGGCTTCGCTGTTTTCCTGACCCTGCTGGCCCCGCTGCGGCCGGCCGGCCTGCAGGTTGTTCATCATGCGCTGCAATTCCGACAGCATCTGCTGTGCCGCGTCGCGATTGCCGGAGCGGGCGAGATTCTCGATCTGGTCCATCATCCGTTCCAGATCCTGCTGGCGCAGGATGTTCTGCGCGTTCTGGTTCGGCTGCATCGTCGGGGCATTCTGCATGCGTTCGGCAAGCTCCGTCAGATAGTCCTGCATCGCCTTGCGCAGCTCATCCATCAGCTTCTTGATCTCTTCGTCGGGCGCGTTGCGGTCCAGTGCGTCTGCAAGCTTCTGCTGGGCTTCACGCAGCTTGCGCTCGGCAAGCGAAAGATCGCCGTCCTCCATGCCGAGCGCGATTTCCCAGAGATACTGGGCAGTATCCTTCAGCGCCTCCTCGCCTCTTGCCAGCTTCATGCGGGCCAAGGCCGATTCCAGCAGCAAGTAGTTGGTAAGCTTGGGGATGGTCTCCTCGGGACGGATGGTCAGCGCCTCGTTCAGCGCGATCGCCTGCGGCATCTTGCGGGTATCGAGCGCGAAAACCTGCCGTTCCTCGGCGACAGCTGCGGCAAGCGGCTCGTTGAAGGGTCGCGACGGCAGCGTCATCTCGTAGGGCGGGCTGCGGCCGGTCTGGCCGGCGGCATCCTTGGCGACGAGGGTAATGCGCACCGGCTTGCCGGCAAGCGGATGTTCGGTCAGATTCCGGCTGGTCACGCCCTTGGCGTCGCGGGCGTTGCGACGGGGAATATCCAGCCGGTACTCCGGCAGCGGATATAGCGGCGTCGCCGTCGCATCATTTTCCAGAGGAACGATCTCCGCATGGGCCTCCTGGACACCGTAATCGTCCTTGACGGTGAAGCCGATTTCCAGCGCGCCGTTGACGCTTGCCTTCGGCATGCCGTCAAAGGCGATTTCAGGCGCCTTGTCAGGCAGCACGTCGAAGCTCCAGCGGCGGCCGTTGACTTCGAGCGCGCCGTTTTCCTCAAGCTTCATCACATGCGTCTGCGCGATGAGGGCATTATTGGCAGGCGCGCCGGCCGTCGGCTGCTCGCCGGCAGGCGCGCTTGCCTGCTGTGGCTTTGCGTCAGCCTGCACGGCGATATCCCGCGCCTCGCCGTTCGCCTTGCGGAACACGACCTTTTCGGCCGTCTTTCCGCCGCTGACGCGCACGGTGAGGCCGGAGAACTGCGGAACGCCGATCGGCGCCTGTTCGCTGCCGTCGGCGGTCAAGTAAACCGGCGCGCGACCGGTATAGGAGGGCGGCGTCACCCAGGCATCGATGCGCACCGCCGGATCGACCGCCACCTGTTCGGGCGCTGACTGCAATGCGTCACTGACCGAGCCACCGTTGAGCGACAGCGAATAGCCAAAAGCGGTGACAACAAGCAGAGCAGGGATGGCGCGCAGGGCGAAGCGGTCATGTGCGGCGATATCAGGCCGCGGCATGCCGGCATCGAGTGCTGCGATCTTTTCGGCCATGCGCACCTGGTGCTCACGCCAAAGTGCCCGCGAAAAGGGTGTGTCGTAGGCCGGCTCGTCTTCCTGGACGGCAACCGGCTGGTGCGGCAGGCCGTTGCGCTCTTCCAGCATGCGATCGGCTTCAGCGGTTTTCGGCCAGCGCAGATGGCGGAAGGGAACAAGCGAGACGAGGAACGCCGCGGCAAAGGCGATCAGCAACAGGATGCGCAGCCAGTCCGGCACGTTGCGGAAGATACCGAACCAGGAGGCCGAAAGATAAATGGCGACGATGGAGAGGACCGGCATCAGCAGCGGCAGCAGTTGCTCGAAGAAAAGCACGGTGCGCGCCAGCAGGCGTTTCGTCGTTACCAGCCGGGCAAGCGAGGGACGGAGCGCAAATGCACCCTTCCTCTGCCTTGAGGGGCTTGTCATCGGTCCGGTCTCCGCGATCTGGCGTTCTGGTACAGAGGGCGCTTCCGGCGATTGCGGGGCAATACGCTCATGAACGAAAGGATAACACTCTTTGTGGCGAAGGCGAGGGCGAACGGGCAGGAATACCGCCTTTTCACGTTTATTCGCCGAAAAGTGATGGTGCTGCTAAAGCGCGCCGCGATCTTTCAGATTCGCTTCTTGCGCTTTAGCTCTATGCTTTACGGATGTCGTTAACGCAAAATCGCTTCACACTTTCGAGCGGCATGCTCTAGTCGAGCCAGGCCGGAACGGAATCGAGGCTGATCAGCTCGGCATAGGTCCTGCGCGGGCGGATCACATGAAAATCGCTGCCCCTGACCAGAACTTCGGGCACCAGCAGGCGGCTGTTATAGGTGCCGGCCTGCACCGCGCCATAGGCGCCGGCAGTGCTGACGGCCATCAGGTCGCCGGGCTTCGGCATCGCCATTTCGCGGTCGAGCGCCAGATAATCGCCGGTCTCGCAAACGGGGCCAACCACGTCGGCGCGGATGCGCGGCGCGTTTGCTGCCGATATCGTCACCGGACGGATCTCGTGATAGGCCTCATAGAGCGTCGGTCGAATGAGGTCGTTCATCGCACCGTCGACGATGACGAAAGTCTTCTCGCCGCCGTCCTTAACATAAAGAACTTCGGTCACGAGAATGCCGGCATTGCCGACGATTAGGCGACCGGGTTCGGTGACGATCTTGCAGTTCAGGCCGCGAAGCTGGTTCTTGACGATCGCCGCATAGGCATCGGGCAGCGGCGGCGGATTGTTGTCATCCTTATAGGGAACGCCAAGGCCACCGCCGATATCGACGTGATGGATGGAGTGGCCGTCGGCACGCAATGTCGCGACGAGATCGCGCAGCAGCTTGAAGGCGTCGTCGAAGGGCTGCAGCTCGGTGATCTGGCTGCCGATATGCATGTCGATGCCCGTGACTTCGATGCCGGGCAGCTTGGCGGCATGGGCATAGATGGCGCGGGCGCGATCCCAGGAGATGCCGAACTTGTTTTCCTTCTTGCCGGTCGAGATCTTCGCATGCGTCTTGGCATCGACATCCGGATTGATGCGGAAGGAGACCGGCGCCTTCTTGCCGGCGTTGACGGCGCGCTGGTTAAGAATCTCCAGCTCAGGCTCGGATTCGACGTTGAAGCAGTAGATGCCAGCCTCGAGGGCGAAATCCATCTCCTGCGGCGTCTTGCCGACGCCCGAAAACATGATGCGGCTCGCCGGAATGCCGGCGGCAAGTGCACGGCGCAGTTCGCCTTCCGAAACGACGTCGATGCCGGCGCCGAGGCGTCCCAGGGTCTTCAGCACGGCTTGGTTCGAGTTCGCCTTCATCGCATAGCAGACCATGGAGTCGACATCGGCGAAGGCTTCCGAGAAGACGCGATAGTGGCGCTCCAGCGTTGCGGTTGAATAAACGTAGAACGGCGTGCCGACCGCCTTGGCGATCTCCGGAACGGGGACGTTCTCGGCGTAAAGGATGCCGTCGCGGTAATCGAAATGGTTCACGGGGTGCGCGCCTTAAAGGAGGGGGTCAAGGAGGAAGGGCTTGTCAACGGTGCCGGGCTGTTTCGTCGGCTTGGAAACGTCGCCTTCCTTCGTCGCCGCAGCACTCGGCGGATCGAGATCGCCCTTACGTCCGCATCCGGCAACGGCAAGGCCGATGACGGCGAGCACCGCCGTCAGGCGGATGAGGTGCGGCAAGCTCTTCTGCATGGATATCCTCTTGTGCGGCCTATGGCTGATATCGTTCATCGAACGACGGGATCTTCATAGCGAAGTTTCTCAGCCTTGTGCACCCTGATTGTTGGGCGGTTTCGAGCGCTGGCAGAAGGGCGAGGCGGCTTTCGGCCTGCCCTGTACCCTCAATTGCGGGCGCGCCAGAAGGCGATCTGCTTGCGGACTTCGGACGGGGCCGTGCCGCCGAAGCTCTTGCGGCTGGCGACCGAGGCTTCCACCGTCAACACGTCGTAGACCTTGTCGGTGATTGCAGAATGGATCGCCTGCAGGTCGGAGAGCGGCAGTTCGGCAAGATCGCAGCCCTTGCTTTCGGCGAGCGCCACGGCGCGGCCGGTGACGTGATGGGCATCACGGAAGGGCAGGCCCGCTTCGCGCACCAGCCAGTCGGCAAGATCGGTCGCCGTCGAAAAACCGGAGCCGGCCGCCGCCTTCATGCGCGCGGTGTTGACGGTCATGTCGCGCACCATGCCGGTCATGGCGGCAATCGCCAGTTCCAGGCTCTCGGCGGCGTCGAACACCTGCTCCTTGTCTTCCTGCATATCCTTTGAATAGGCGAGCGGCAGGCCTTTCATGATCGTCAGCAGCGCGATCAGCGAGCCGTTGATGCGGCCGGTCTTGGCGCGCACCAGTTCGGCTGCGTCCGGATTCTTCTTCTGCGGCATGATCGAGGAGCCGGTCGAGAAGGCGTCGGACAGGCGCACGAAACCGAATTGCGGGGTCGACCAGATGACGATCTCTTCCGCGAGGCGCGACAGATGCATGCCCGTGATCGCGGCGATCGCCAGGAATTCGATGGCGAAGTCGCGGTCGGAGACCGTATCGATGGAATTGCGGGTCGGCTCGCGGAAACCCAATGCCTTGGCCGTCATATGGCGATCGATTGGATAGCCGGTGCCGGCAAGGGCGGCAGCGCCGATCGGGCTCTCGTCCAGATGCTCGATAGCATGGCGCACGCGCGAGCGGTCACGGCCGAACATTTCGACATAGGCCATGCAGTGATGGCCGAAGGTGACGGGCTGGGCGGTCTGCAGATGGGTGAAGCCCGGCATGACGCTTTCGGCATGTTCCTCGGCGCGGTCGAGGAAGGCGGCGATCAGGCCGGTCAACATCCGTTCGGTCTTCTCAAGCTCTTCCTTCACCCAGAGACGGAAGTCGAGCGCCACCTGATCGTTGCGCGAGCGGGCGGTGTGCAGCCGGCCGGCCGCCGGACCGATCAGCGTCGCCAGGCGTGCCTCGATATTCATATGGATGTCTTCGAGCTGGCGGGAGAATTCGAAATTGCCGCTTTCGATTTCTGACAGGATCGTGTTTAGCCCGTGAACGATCTTGTCCTTATCGTCTGACGAAATGATCCCCTGATGGGCGAGCATCGTCGCATGGGCGACGGAACCACGGATATCCTGCGCGAATAGCTTCTTGTCGAAACCGATCGAGGCATTTATCTCCTCCATGATCGCGTCCGGGCCGGAGGCGAAGCGCCCACCCCACATCTGGTTGGAGGATTTGGTGTCCGTGTTGTTCTCGGCCATAAGATGCCCGTCCTGGAGAATGAAATGACGACGAAAAAACCCTTCGGCCTGCCGTCCGGAAAACTGATCGCAATCGCCGCCGTCGCAGGTGTCGTTGCAGGTGCGGCAGCGGTATACGTGAAGGAGACGGGCATTGGCAATGGCATCGGCAGTAGCGCTTCGGCCGAATGCCCGCAGGCAAAGGAGAGCGCCGCCAAACTGGCGCCGCTGATGAAGGGGCAGGTCGCCGCCATGGTTGCCGCCAACGAGCCGCGCAAACTGGCGACGGTTTCCTTCAACGGACCGGATGGTAAATCGCTGACGCTCGATCATTTCGCCGGCAAGACCGTGCTGCTCAATCTCTGGGCCACATGGTGCGTGCCCTGTCGCGAGGAGATGCCGGCGCTGAACGCGCTGGAAAAGGAAATGGGCAGCGACAAGTTCCAGGTCGTGCCCGTCAATATCGACACTGGCAATGATGAGAAGCCGAAGACTTTCCTTGCCGAGACCGGTGTCGATGCGCTGCAGCTTTACCGCGACAATACGATCGGCGTCTTCAACAGCCTGAAGAAGGAAGGTCTCGCTTTCGGCCTGCCGGTGACGCTGCTGCTCGACGACAAGGGCTGCCTGATTTCGGCCATGAACGGGCCTGCCGCTTGGGACAGCGAAGATGCAAAGGCGCTGATCAAGGGTGCGATCGGGTCGTGAGTGCGCTCAGGAGTCCCCATCTCCTCTTATGAGGAAGACGCCCGCGAGTCCGATAAGGACGCAGCATTGCAGCAGGAACATGGGTGTTTCGGTCGACATGGCATTCCTCCCGTTCCGGCAAGGAAAGCATTTAGCGGGCGTGCGGTCCACTCGCCCTTTCTGATGATCTCTGCTTATCGGGTCGGGACGGGCACTTCGCCACGATAATCGTAGAAGCCGCGGCCGGATTTGCGTCCGAGCCAGCCGGCTTCGACATATTTCACCAGCAGCGGGCAGGGGCGATACTTCGAGTCCGCCAGCCCGTCGTGCAGCACCTGCATGATCGAGAGGCACGTGTCGAGGCCGATGAAATCGGCAAGCTGCAGCGGCCCCATCGGATGGTTGGCGCCGAGCTTCATCGCCGTGTCGATGGCGTCGACGGTGCCGACACCTTCGTAGAGCGTATAGATCGCCTCGTTGATCATCGGCAACAGAATGCGGTTGACGATGAAGGCCGGGAAGTCCTCGGCGACGGTGACGGTCTTCTCCAGCGAGCCGACGAATTCCTTGGCGGCGGTGAAGGTCTTCTCGTCGGTCGCAATGCCACGCACCAGCTCGACCAGCTTCATCACTGGCACCGGGTTCATGAAATGTATGCCCATGAAGCGCTCGGCGCGGTCGGTGGCAGCAGCAAGACGGGTGATGGAAAGCGAAGAGGTGTTGGTGGCCAGCAGCGCTTCCGGCTTCATCACCGGGCAGACCTGGCTATAAATCTTGCGCTTGACGCTTTCGTCCTCGGTGGCCGCCTCGATGACGAGATCGGACGGGGCGAGATCGTTGACATCGGCGGAGCCTGATATGCGCGACAGGGTCGCCTTGCGTTCCTCGTCGGTCATCTTGCCGTTCGTCACCAGGCGGGCGAGATTGCCGTTGATGGTGGCGAGGCCGGATTCGATGCGGTCCTGCGAGAGATCGTAGATGTGAACCCTGTAACCTGCGGCGGCCGAAACATGCGCGATGCCGCAGCCCATCTGGCCAGCACCGATAATACCAATATTCTTCAACACCGCATTCATCTCCAAACCCCCGCCGGCAGTCGCCCCCGCGTTGCCGTATTATATTAGCAATACTGCCGGACGAAAGATCGCCCGGCAGTAAGTAGTAGACCGATAAAAGACAATTTTCCAGTCATTCGCAAGTGCGAAAGAAAGGCATTTGCCTCGCTCAGAGCGCCTTTTGCAATTCCGGCAGCGCGTCAAAGAGATCGGCGACGAGGCCGTAGTCGGCAACCTGGA